>JAJFVE010000015.1 GCA_021371965.1 Planctomycetaceae bacterium | reverse complement strand
CTTCCGAATTATATTCATGCCCGCAGCCAGGGCGAAGAGATGAGTGGGCGCCGACCCGGAGTCAGGGAAAAACAGTGTCAGGGCAGATTCGCCTTGACCGTCGCGCTTTCAGAGATGCGGCGGCAGCGACGCCGCCCTGGATGTCTTCCAAAATCAGTTCACCGCAAAGGGGGCGCTCGGCCAGAGCCCGATTTGCAGGGGTATGATAGTGCGAAAGGCCGTCCTTTTTGGGGACGGCCTTTCCGTGACGTCGGGGCGGAGGGATTTGAACCCTCGACCTCTTGACCCCCAGTCAAGCACGCTAAACCAAGCTGCGCCACGCCCCGGGGTAACAAGATTATCACTGCTTTGCGGTTCGTTGTCAATAATACGCATTATCAACGCCCCAATTTATACCTGCGGGTGCCACAGAGTTCACGGAGAAGAGGCTGACGGAAATGCCCCGCGCCGGAATGTGCCCCGATGCTGTGCTGCGGCCTGCCGTGGCTTTCACTCTGTGGTCTCTGTGTGCTCTGTGACAAAGTCGTTGCAGCTATGTGCTGCCAGAAAGTCTGGGCACACCCAGTCGTGGAGGACGGCGGGTTAGTCTGGAGACGCCGCGACGGGGGCGTTAGAATAGCGCTGCCGATTCTGAAAGGAAGGTTGTGACCCGCTCGCTGCTGGTCATTTTCGTCAGCGTTGTGTTCCTTCGCCCGGCGGCGGGGCAGATTCTGCATGTCGCTCCCGGCGGCGATGACGCCGCGCCGGGCACCCAAGACAAACCCCTGGCCACGCTCGCGGGGGCGCCGACTCACCCGCCCGCAGACTTGGCTTCACGCCTATCGAAGCCCGGAAGATCGGGCTCGAATCGCCCGTTGGTCCCGAATCGCTGCCGCAGCCGCGCCAATAAGGAGCATCGCGCATGACCGCAACATCATCAATATCTCGGCGGGACATTCTCAAGGCCGCGGCTGTCGGGGCCGGGGCGCTGGTGCTGCCTTCGTGGGCGCGTGCGGCCGGCGGTGATGCGGGCGGCGCGCCCAGGCCGAACATCGTCGTGGTCCTTGTCGACGACATGGGCTTCTCCGACATCGGCTGTTACGGCAGCGAGATTCCCACGCCGCACATCGACGCCTTGGCGTCGCGCGGGCTGCGGTTCACGCAGGTGTACAACACCGGGCGGTGCTGCCCGACGCGGGCGTCGCTGCTGACGGGGTTGTACTCGCACCAGGCCGGGGTGGGGCACATGGTCGGCGACGACGGTCAGCCGGGCTATCGCGGGCGGCTGAACAACCGCTGCGTAACCATCGCCGAGGTGCTGCGCGGGGCGGGGTATTTCACGGCGATATCGGGCAAGTGGCACGTGGGGCAGAACCACGGGGTCGTGCCCTGGAACCGCGGATTCGACCGCAGCCTCAACGCCCCCGCCGGCGGGTTCTATTACGATCAGGACCCGCGGGCCGAGCTGTACCTCAACGGCAAGAAGCTCGACAACCACGGCCCGGAACTGCCCAGGAGCTGGTATACCACCGATCTGTGGACCGACTACGGCGTCCGGTTTATCGATGAAGGGATTGCCGCCAGGAAACCGTTCTTTTTGTACCTGGCGCACAACGCGCCGCACTTTCCGCTTGAGGCCCCGGCCGATGAGATCGCCCGTTTCCGCGGCAAGTACAAAGCCGGCTGGGACAAGCTGCGCATCGAGCGGCACAGGCGGCAGATCGAGTTGGGCATTGTCGACAAGGCCTGGCCGATGTCGCCGCGGCCCGACACCGTCAAGGCCTGGGAGAGCCTCGACGCCAAGGAGCGCGACCGCTTCGATCACATCATGGCGATCTATGCGGCCACGGTGTCGCACATGGACGCCTCAATCGGCCGCCTCGTGGCCTCGCTGGAGAAACGCGGCGCGCTGGACAACACGCTGATCCTGTTCATGTCCGACAACGGCGGCAATGCCGAGGGCGGGCCTAACGGGATCCTCCAGGGCAATCCGCCCGGCGGGCCGCGCTCGACCGTCTTTGAAGGCCAGTCCTGGGCGACGCTGTCCAACACGCCGCTGCGCCGCTACAAGCACTACAACCACGAGGGCGGCATCGCCACGCCGCTGATTGCGCACTGGCCCGCGGCCATCAAGACGCCCGGCCTGCGGCACCAGGTCGGCCACGTCATCGACATCATGCCCACCTGCGCGGCCGTCGGCAGGGCCAAGTATCCCGAGAAGTTCAACGGCGAGGCGATCCGTCCGATGGAAGGCCGCAGCCTCGTGCCGGCATTCGACGACAAGCCCGTCGCGCGCGAGGCGCTGTTCTGGGAGCACGAAGGCAACGCGGCCGTGCGCGTCGGCGACATGAAGCTCGTCCGCCTCGGACAAAAAGGCCCGTGGGAACTGTACGACCTCAAGGCCGACCGCACGGAGTTGCATAATCTCGCCGCGGACAAACCGGCCGAGGCAGCAAAGCTCGCCGCCCAGTGGACCGCCTGGGCCAAGCGCGCCAACGTGATCAAGAAGCCCAAAGCGTGATCGCGTCGATTGCGGATTGCGGATTGCGGATTGCGATCCAATCGATGCAGTCCTTGCCCGAAAGAGTTTTCAAACTTCTGCCCACTTCCAGCATGAACGTGGCATAGAATATTTGTCGGATGGGGGTCGGCGAAATGCCGCCCATGCCTGATGGGGAGAATTAAACGGCATCCGGAAGTGCCGGAGGGCCTGATCAGCAGACGGGTTTGCACCCTTGGGGGGTTCAATCACGTCGGTCAAAACGTTAGGACAACGAAGGGAGGAACCGGATCATGTCAAGAAGCAGAATTGTGATCGCAGTGACTTTGGTGGGGATGGTCGCGGGTCTTATGCTCGCGGCAGGGTGTGCCAACTGTAGCCTGTGTCCCAAGAAGACGGAGTGTGCCCCGCTCTGTCGCATGGACTTTGTCGGTCCGGCAGGACCACAAGGACCTGAAGGCCCGCCTGGACCCGTGGGAATGAGGGGTTCGCGTGGCCCGGCAGGCCGACAACTCGTCGGCGAGATGGGGCCCCAGGGACCGCAAGGCCCCGTGGGCGCGGTCGGGCCCGTTGGCCCCACCGGTCCCATCGGGGAGTACGTGCGCGGTCCCGCCGGTCCCGTCGGTCCTGTCGGAGCGATGGGTCCCCAGGGCGCCACGGGCTCGCCCGGCGCTGTCGGTGAAAGCGAAGCCGCCGTCGCCGGTCCTGCCGGTCCTGTCGGACCGCAAGGCCCCGCCGGACCTTACGGCCCCGTCGGTTCCAAGGGCCCGACGCTGGTTGGTCCTGCCGGTCCTCCCGGACCGCAAGGCCCCACCGGCCCGGTCGGTGCCGTTGGTCCTGAGGGCGAAAAAGGCGCGACGACTCCCGGCGTAGCCGGTCCCGCAGGCCCCGCTGGTCCTGCCGGCCCTGTCGGCGAAGCCGGTCCTGTCGGCGCCCAAGGCCCTCTCGGCCAGATCCGCTGCTGGGCGTCGTACCGCGAGTTCTGGTTCAGTGGCAAGAGTTGCGACATCATGGACAACCAGCGCGGCGTGATCGCCGACATGGGCGAGTACCTCAAGCGTAACCCGTCCATCATCGTCGGGATCGATGTGCCCGAACGCTCGATCTGCAACGACCGCAAGCTCGAACGCTGCCGCGCCGACGCGGTTCGCGATGCGCTCGTTCAGGCCGGCGTGCCCCGCCAGCGCATCAAGATGATGGATTGCGGCGATGCCAAGCTCCGCCGCGAAGGCCG
This sequence comes from Planctomycetaceae bacterium, assembly GCA_021371965.1. The sequence continues at coordinate 19,407 of JAJFVE010000015.1, read as the reverse complement.
CGTCGAAGTGCTGATCATGACCGGCCCGTGATACCCCGAGTTGTCCCCGTTGCAGCCAGTGTTGGCGAATCTCCCCCGCGCGTCCAACCCACGCGGGGGAGATTCTTTCATGGAGCGTCTAACCGTCGCATAACGACAATTGGCCAACATGCGCCGCCCGGAACGATCCTGACACTGTAATCTCAGCGCGGGGCGTGGGATGCTGCTTTGGCGAAGGTTTCCGCGACTTGGGTGATTCGCTTAACGAAGGCGTTGTCTTCCGCGGTGCCCAGGACGGCTTGCATTTCTTCCTCGCTGGAGTACGCCATGCGGCGGAACGGATCTTCAAAATCCTTCTTGCGGGTGTGATACACCTGCTGGGCGATGTGCCGCCCGATGGCGACGGCCTCGGCCAGGGCTTTGTCCCAGGCGGGGCTGGTCAATTCGGGGATCTCCAGCAGATCCAGCAGCGCGGCATAGGCATGGCGCTGCTTGTCCAGGGGATACTTCTGCCACAGCGCGTCCCATGCCTGGTGGATCGCCGGCCAATCCTGGAACTGTCCCTGGCGGATGCGCTGCTGAACCTGGGCGAGGTCAGGCTCGAGCACAAGCTGGCCGCCAAGGTTCACCCAGTCGCGTTGGCGCGGGGCGGCGAGGTCTTTCTTCATCGACTCGAGCGTGGCTGACGGCCTCGCGCCAAGGTACTCCAGCAAGTTCTTCACGCCGTAGTAGCACAGCATCTGCCGATAGCCGGCGTAGGCCTGGTGGGCCTTCTGGATCACCACCGGCCGCAGCGAGCGCTCCATCGATTCGCCGATGACCTGCAGGACCTGCACGTCGCGCACGGGTCCGCGCAGCAGCGCGCGGCCAATCGGCAGCACTTGCGCGTCGTCCTGGTCTGGATCGGCGCCGGTGCTTCTGAGCTTAGCCTGGCCGACCCAGCGTTCGAGCAGGCGCAGGGCGGTGAAGATTTCCTCAACGGTGTCGGGGGCGAGGTAGTCGAACTCGATCTTCTGCACCTTCGTCAGCCTCGCGTCGCGGGCGGCGAACTTGTCGGCGTTGCGGACCAGGGCGTACATGTTGTACAGCCACCAGTACGCGGGCATGACCATCAGGCGGTCGTTGGCCGTGTCGTTGCTCAGCAGCGAGAACGGCAGGGCGATGTCCATCTCGGCGGGGTAGTCGCCCTTGGTCAGCAGCGTGAACGACGCCAGGCGGCAGTTGTGCTTGACGCTGACGCAAAGCCCCGGCCAGAACCCGCGGCCGGCGATGAGCTCGCCATCGGGCGCGCGGCTGTTGTGGTTGGAGCCGATGGTCGCGTTGGCGGCCATGTTCGACTGCCCCTTGACCAGCGCGGCTATGAGGAACGAGTTGTTATGGTGCTGCTCGTGGCAGGGGAAGATCAGGTTGTTGAGCACTTCGCAGCAGGAGATCGTCGAGTTGTCGCCCAGGTACGAGTGGATCAGGCGGGCGCCGTACTTGAGGCTGCTGCCGTTGCCCATGACGAAGCGCACGGCCTTGCAGCCGTAGAACACGTGGCAGCCCAGGCCGACGATGCCGTTGACCATCTCGACGCCCTCGCCGATCTGCGAAGGCTCGTCGCGCGAGGAGTTGATGGTGAGGTTCTTGAGCTTGTTGGCGCCCTTGATGTAGGCGTGCGGGCCGATCTTGACGTCCTTGATGATGCCGCAGTTCTTGATCACGCTACGGTCGCCCACCATGCCGTAGAATCCGCGGCGCGGGTCGAACGCGCGCTGCGTGATCTGCTTGAGGCGCTCCATCAGGGCCGCGTCAGCGCGGTACTTCGACCAGATGTACGCGTCGCCGGCCGTCATGCCGTCGAAGGGCATGATGCGCCGCCCGCTGCACTCGTTGATCAGGTCCATGTAGACGCGGACCGATTCCTCCTCGCGCACCTTGACGATGCCGTTGCCGAACTTGGCGTAGTTGGTGGTGTGCATCTCGTCGATGTTGAGCAGGATGACGTTCTGGCCCAGGATGTAATGCGCCAGGTACGGGACGTTGTGCACGGCGCAGTCGTCGCCGATGTCGCAAGCGATGATACGGCTGTTCGTCAGCCCCACCGGCACGTGCATGTCGTGGTACTCGAGGAAGACCTCCTCGAGCTTGCCGATGCGCACGAGGCCGTAGAACTCGCAGTTGCGGATGTATCGCGGGTTGAAGGAGCCATCGACCTGCAGGTTGGCCCAGTTGTCGGCGGTGTTGCCGTTCTTGACCAGCGTGTCGACTTCCTGCCCCGTCAGCGGGCGGACAGCGGCGGCGAGGGCGGGGTTCTGCAGATCGCGCAGGTAATGCTCGGTCATTCCCGGCGGGACGTCGTCGCCGGTGATGAACTCGTGGCCCAGCGACATGATGGGCACGACGCGCAATTCGTCCTTGAGCGGTCTGTCAGGCATACCCTATTTCTATCGGCGAAAAAGTTCGAAGTTCGGAGTTTGAAGTTCAAAGTTCCTACGATCCCGACCGCATCCGTGTTTCATGGTTCACTCGTCGATAACCGGGAGGTTTGTCTTCGCCCCGAAGGGGCGAAAGGCTTTCAGGCGGCGGAGAAACCTTCCGCCTCTGCGAGGCGGAAACGTAAAGGAGCTGGCTCCGGACCACTATTGTCCCCCCGCCGCAGGTGTGGCACAATACCCTCACACGGCAATGCTTTTTCACACGGAGACTCTCATGCGTTCTTTCCTGCCGGCGGTAGTCTCGATATCGATGTTGTTCTCGACGGCCGGGGTCGCGATGGCCCAGGCGACATCCGCGGCGGCGACGCCGTCGCACGAGGAGCTGGTGAAGATGGGGCTGCGGGCTTCGCCCGAGGCCTTCGAGTGGTGGCAGGACGCCAAGTTCGGGATCTTCATCCACTGGGGCGTGGGCATCGAGGTGCGGCACCCCGATTGGGCGGTCTACACCGACCAGCGCTATTGGGACCGGCTCTACGCCAACCTCAAGCACGTGACCAAGTTCGACGCCACGCAGTGGATCGACATCGTCAAGGCCGGCGGGGCCAAGTACGTCGTCTTCATGACCGGGATCAACGGCGCGATGCAGCGGCGGCCTGGCGGCAATCTCGTGCTGTGGGACACCAAGCTGCACGAGAACAAGCTCACGCGGGCCGGCAGCCCCTTCGCCCGCGACGTATGCAAGGAGATCGCCGACGCTTCGCACAAGGCGGGCATCGAGCTGGAGTGGTACACCGGCGGCGAGGCCGGCGAGAAGCTCACTGAGCTGCTGACCAAGTACGGGCCCGTGCGCGGCGTGTGGTTCGACGGCGGGTTCGCGCCCAAGGGCAAGACGCCCGAAGAGATCTATTCGATGATGCGCAAGCTCCACCCCGGCATCTTGCACAACGGGCGGCTGGCGGGCAGCAAGTACGGCGGCGACTACGGCACGCCCGAGCACTGGTACCCCAACGGCGGATGGGCGTATGGCCCCGTGGAAGTCGCCGCAATCCTGCGCGAAGGCTACTGGTACTGGGACACCGATAAGAACGGCCGCAGCCGCCCCGTCAAGAGCATGAGGACTGTGATCAATCTGCTGATGGGCTGCGTCGGGCGCGGGTACAACCTCGTGCTCAACCTGGCGCCCAAGCCCGACGGCAGCATGGAGCAGAACGAGATCGACCGCATCAAGGAAGTCGGGGCGTGGCTGGGCAAGTACGGCCGCAGCGTCTTCGCGACGCGACCGGGCCCATACCTGCCTGACGGCTGGGGCGTCAGCACGCACGGCAAGAGCGACAACGTCGTGTATCTGCACATGCTGACAGACCTCGACGGCGGCGTGCTCAAGCTTTTCCCGCTGGACAAGAAGATTGTCTCGGCGACGCTGCTCAACGACCCGAAGGTCAAGGTCGAGATCAAGCAGACGCCCGAAGGCATCACGCTGACGGTGCCCAAAGGCGCAGTCGATCCGCTGGACACGATCTTTGCCCTGGAACTTGACGGTCCGGCCAAGGATGCCAAGGTGCTGTACCCCGCCGGTTCGCTGGCACGGGGCAAAAAGGCCGACGCCACGCAGACGTTTGTCTGGGACGGCGTGGGGGCGACGATGGAGCGCAACGGCCCACACAGCGCCGTCGACGGCGACTTCGCCAGCGGCTGGGCCAGCCGTGACAAAGACCCCCGCTCGCTGACCGTCGACCTGGGCAAGGAAGAGACGGTATCGCGCGTGCTGGTGGCGCATACTGAAACCTTAGCCAGCGGCAAGAAGAGCTTTGGCGGCTTCCGCGTCGAATGCGACAAGGGCGGCAAGTGGACGAGCGTCTTTGACAGCAAGACCCTGCGTGGCCCAGACCGCCAGCGCTGGACGCACGAGATCGCCATCCCCCCCACCGCCGCCCGCCATTGGCGAATCACTGTCTCGGGCGACATCGCGTTCATCCGCGAGTTCCAGCTCTACGGGAAGTAATGTGGAGTGCGGCAGCTATGGCTGCCGCACTCCATATGTGCCTACTGATACTCCGGCAGGTATTCGGCCTGGAGTTTGAGCATCTCGTCGAGCATCTTGGCGGCGGCGGTGCTGCTGTTGACGCTGGGGTCCAGCAGCAGGGCCTGGAGGAGCATCTTCTTTGACCGTGTACGGTAGGCCTCAGTGAGGATCTCCACGATCGTTCCCTGGCGGCGGACATATTCGGCGAAGGGCTCGGGGATGGGGCCCACTGCGATGGGATGGATGCCCGCCTTGTCGACCATCGCGGGCACTTCGATGCACGTCGTGGGCGGCAGGTTGTCGATGTAGGGACGCATGTTGAGTACGTTGACGGCCTCACGGAAGCAATTGCGGTTCAGGGCGATGTCGCAGATGATCGGGACGGCCAATTCGCCGCTGGGGCGGTAGACCCAGTCGAGGAAGTCGCCCTTGTCTGTGCGCATCTGGAACCACTGCTTGCCTGGTTCGCTCTGGGCGAGGGTGAGTTTGCGGCATTCCATGCCGTAGTGCCAGTGCACACCCGAGAATTCGCTGCCGAAGGGCAGGTACTCGCCGATGTGGTCTTCGCTGGGGAACGTGAATACGTCGAAGACCTCCAGCATCTTGCGAAACAGCGGCGAGCCCCACTTGTCGCCGTCGGCGAGTACTTTCGCGTTCGCCTCTGGGAGCAGGTCTTGGCCGCTCTTGAGGTCTTCAACTTTCAGCACGGCATAAAAGTGGTTCATGCCGGCCGACGTCACGCGGAAGGAATCGTGCGGGCGATCGAGCAGCTTGCCCAGCAGATCGATGGCCCCGCCGATGCCGTGGCAGAGCCCGGCGGCCTTGAGCTCGGTCAGCGTCAAGATCGCGTGGAGGACCTTCATCTCGGGGTTGGTGAAGTTGAGCACCATGGCCTGCGGCGCGAGACGTTCGATGTCGCGGCAGATGGGCATCATCAGGTGCAGGCTGCGCTGGGTGTGGAAGACCGCGCCGGGCCCGCCGTTTTCGCCCAGGCAGTGCTTAAAGCCGTGCGCCAGCGGGATTCGGAAATCCTGCTCCCACAGTTCCATCCGCCGCCGCGCGACGGAGATGATGACGTAATCCGCCCCCGGCAGGGCCTCGCAGCGGTCGGTCGTCTGCTTGAGCTCGACATCGGCCCCGACGCGCCGGCGAAGTTCCTGTGCGAAGCCCATCACGTCATCAAGGGCCTGCTGGTTGAGATCGACCAGCCACAGCGTCACGCCGCGGCCTTTAAGCTCGGGACAGATCATGATGTCGCGAACCATTCCCGGACCAAAACTCGCGCTACCGGCGCCGATCAGGACGATGTTCATCAGTTACTCCAGTGTTCAGGGAAACCGTCGAGCAAGCTCGACCGCTAACTATCGCGCATCGCAGTCTCCGCTGTCAAATGTTCTGCTCGTGGCATCGCAGAAAATGCCCCGCACTCACTTCTCGCAAGACAGCAGGAGCGATGCTTTCGCCGCGGTCGGCGGGGCAGTCGCGGAATAGGTTGCAGGCGCAGGGCGGATTGGTCGGGTCGGGCGGTTCGACGCCCAGGTCGATGCGGCGCATGGGCGAGCCTGGGTCCGGCGCGGGCACGGCCGACAGCACCGCCTTGTTGTACGGATGCAGCGGGTTGGTGAAAAGTTCCTCGGCGTCGGCCAACTCGACGAGGCGGCCGAAGTACATCACCGCGACGCAGTCGGCGATGTGCCGCACCACGCTCAGGTCGTGCGAGACGAACAGGTACGACAGGCCCATCTCGGCCTGGAGGTCCTGAAGGAGGTTCAGCGCCTGGGCCCGCACGGAGACATCGAGCGCCGAGACGGGCTCGTCGGCCATCACGAACGAAGGCTTCAGCACCAACGCCCGGGCGATACCGATTCGCTGTCTCTGCCCGCCACTGAAGGCGTGCGGGAACCGCACCAGGTGCTCGGGCTCGAGCCCGACGCGGACGATCATCTCGCGCACGCGGTCGAGCCGCTCGCCGCGATTTGAAATCCCCGCCAGCGCCAGCGGTTCGCCGACGATGTCCTGCACCGTCATGCGCGGATCCAGCGACGAATACGGGTCCTGGAAGATGATGCCCATGTGCCGCCGCAGCATGCGCAGGCGGCCGCGGTCGGCGGCGATCACGTCATGCTCGTCCTGACCGATGCGGAAGCGGATCTCGCCCGAGGTGGCCTGTTGCGCCCGCAGGATGCAGTGCCCCACCGTCGTCTTGCCCGAGCCGCTCTCGCCCACCAGGCCCAGACACTGCCCCTGGAGCAGTTCAAAGCTGACATCATCGACGGCCTTGATCGTTGCCGGGACGTTGCCCCAGAACCCCTTGCGCAGCGGGAAGTGCTTTCGCAGGTTCCGCACGCTCAGCAGGGGCGGCAGGTCCGTCCGGACGGTATGCTGCACCGCCGCGTCGGCGGCGCTGAGCCCGGCGGTGACATCGGCGACGGTGCTGAGCCGCCTTCGTCGCTGGGAGGTGATGCTGGGCACCGACGCCAGCAGCGCCTTGGTGTAGTCGTGCTGCGGGCGGGCGTAGATGTCGCGCACGGCCCCGCGCTCGACGATGCGGCCTTGATACATCACGACGACCTCGTCGGCGATCTGGGCCACCACGCCCAGGTCGTGCGTGATGAACAGCATCGACATCCGGTAATCGCGTTTGAGGTCAGCCAGCAGCTCGAGTATCTGCGCCTGAATCGTCACGTCCAGCGCCGTCGTCGGCTCGTCGGCGATCAGCAGTTCCGGCCGGCACGACAGGGCCATGGCGATCATGACCCGCTGCCGCAGCCCGCCGCTCATTTCGTGCGGGTACGATTTGAACCGCTGATCGGCGTTGGGGATTCCCATGCGGGCCATCATGGCGACGGCATGCTCGCGGGCTTGGCGGCGGGTCATGTCGGTATGCAGGCGGATGGCCTCGACGATCTGGGCCCCCACCGTATGCACGGGCGAGAGACTGGTCATCGGCTCCTGAAAGATCATCGCGATGCGCTTGCCGCGAATGCGCCGGATGACTTTGCCGCAGGGGTCGAGGTCGGTCAGAACCGATTCGACGTTACCCTGCTCGTCATGCAGCGAGATGCGCCCGGCGACGATCTTGCCTGGCTCGGCGACAAGTCTAATTGCAGAGAACGCCGTCACGCTCTTTCCGCTGCCGCTCTCCCCCACCAGCGCGACCGTCTTGCCGCGAGGGATTACAAGGTCGACCCCGTCGACAGCAGGCACGTTGCCTTCGTCGGTTTTGAAGTAAGTCTTGAGGCCCGTAATTGTAACTAGCGGAAGCATTCTATTTTCCGTGAGGATCCACTGCGTCGCGCAGCCCGTCGCCGACGAAGTTGAAGCTGATCACTGTCAGCACCACGAACGCCCCTGGGATCAGCACCCAGGGCTGGTTGGCCAGCGTGCGGATGTTCTGGGCGTCCTGCAGCAGCGTGCCCCAGCTTACGGCCGGGGCCTGGATGCCCAGGCCGAGAAAGCTCAGGGCCGTCTCGCCCAGGATCATGCCTGGAATCGCAAGCGTGATCGAGACGATCAGGTAGCTCATCGTCGAGGGCAGCAAGTGGCGGAAGATGATCCAGCGGTCCGACGCGCTGGCGCAGCGGGCGGCTGTGACGAAGTCCTGGTCGCGAAGCTGCAGGATCTGCCCTCGCACGACGCGCGCCAGTCCGCACCAGCCCACCAGCGAGAGAATCAGCGTGATGCCGAAGTACCGCTGGTACATCGGCCAGCCGGCCGGCAGGGCCGCCGACAGCGCCATCCAGAGCGGCAGCGTCGGGATCGAGACGATGAACTCGATCACACGCTGGATGATCGTGTCGACCACGCCGCCGTAGTACCCCGAGACGCTGCCCAGCACGCAGCCGAGCACGAACGACAGGCTCATCCCGACCAGCCCGATCGACAGCGTCACCCGCGCCCCGTGCACGACGCGTGAGAGCATGTCGCGGCCGAGGCGGTCGCTGCCGCACAGAAACAGCGTGGCGGCCGGCTCGCCCGGCGCCGCAGGATCGATGCCGAACAGATGCCCGCCGACCAACCCGCGGATGGGCAGCATCCGCGAGGTATTCTCGCTGTAGATGCGCTGGAACCCGCCGGTGTCGACCTTGAGGTCCAGGGCGTAAACGAACGGGCGCAGGTGGAACCCGTCAGGCCCCCACATGTGGATACGCTGCGGTGGGGCGCTAATGTAGCCCGGCACGCGCTGTGTAGGCCCATACGGCGCGACGAAGTCGGCCAGCAGCGCCAGGGTGTACAGCACGACCAGCATGATCGCCCCGGCCATCGCCAGCTTGTGCCGCTTGAACCGCCGCCACATGAGCTGGCGGTATGTCAACACCTTGAACGTCTCGCGGGCATCGGCGGCGGGTTTGCGGCGGCGGAAGATCATTTCGACCCTCCCGTCAGCCGAATGCGCGGGTCCACCACCATCAGCAGCAGGTCGGACAGGAACACCCCCACCACCACCAGCAGCGTCTGGATCATCACCACGCTGCCGGCCAGGAACATGTCCTGGCTCTTCAGGGCCGCCAGCAGCAGCGGGCCGAACGTCGGCAGGCCCAGCACGATCTCGATGATCGCCTGCCCACCGATAAGGCCCGGAAGCAAGAACCCGATCGAGCTGACGACCGGGATGATCGCCACGCGCACAGGGTACTTGAGCAGCAGCTTCCATTCGGCCACGCCCTTGGCGCGGGCGGTCGTCACGTAGAGCTGCTGAAGCTGGTCGAGCAGATTGCCGCGCACCACGCGGATGAGCCCGGCTGTGCCGTTGATCGCCACCACCAGCAGCGGCCCGGCCAGGTGTGCCGCCAGGTCGCCCACCCTGCCCCACGACCACGCAGCCCCCACGTACTGCGGCGAGAACACCCCGCCGGGGCTAAGCCCGTACCAGTGGAACATCGCGAACATCAAAATCAGCGCCAGCAGGAACCCCGGCACCGACATGCCGATGAACGACCCGGCCATCGCCGCATAGTCGGAGAGCCGGTACTTGTGCGTGGCCGAGTAGATCCCGATCGGAATCGCCAGCGAATAGACCACGATCACCGAACCCAGGAAGATCGCCATCGTCAGCGGCACGCGCTCGGCCAGCAACTCGCTGACGGGCTTTTCCTGCTCGAACGAGCGGCCGAGGTATCCCTGCAGCAGGCCGCGCTCCTGCGAGCCGAAGAACCACCCCAGCCCCATCCAGCGGATGTACTGCTCGTACATCGGCAGGTCGAGCCCATAGCTGTGGCGCATGCCCTCGATCTTCTCGATGTCGCCGGCCTGGCCGGTGGCCTGGAGCATGGCGATCTTCTGCGTAAGGTAGTCGCCCGGCGGAAGCTGGATCACGATGAACGTCACGACCGAGACCGCCAGCAACGTCACGCACATGTACGCCAGGCGCCGCAGGGTGTACTTGAGCATCAGCGCACCCCCTTCGAGTCGTCGAACCAGATCGCCTCGGGCGGCAGGGGTGCGGTGTAGAAGGTATCCCACGCCAGGAACGCGTGCTCGGGCACGTTGCGCAGTCTGCTGTTGGCGATGAAGATCACAGGCGGGGCCGACACCGTCCCGATGCCCCAGAGGTTTTCGGCCTGGCTGCGCAGGATTTCCCGGCCGCACTTGACCCGCTCGGCCTCGGTCAGCGCCTGCTCCATGCGGCGGTAGGCGTCGAAGAGATCACGCACGGCCTGCGGGGTGTCGGCGGGCATGGGCTTGCGGCCGAGATAGCAATTGGCCCAGGTCGGTCCCCAGATCACTCGCATGTCCATGGGCACGAAGTGGTACGGCATGGTGGGGAACCGCACGTCGCACACGCCGTCCATGTGCCAGTACGACATGTCATACTTGCCCGTGCGGAAAACCGAGTACAGCGCCGCCCCGTCGAGCGTCTCGATCTGCATGCGGATGCCGACGGCCTTCCAGTACTCCTGCGTGAGTTCGACGATCCCCACCCGGTCGTCCCAGCCGGAGCGATGGTACAGCAGGATCGTCAGCGGCTTGCCGTCGGGGCGCAGGCGGTAGCCGTCGCCGTCGCGGGCGGTCAGGCCCATCTCGTCCAGCAGCGCGTTGGCGCGGGCGGGATCGTACTGGGCGAACGAGCGGCCGAAAGATTCCTCGTAATAGCGGCTGTACTGCGGCAGTGGGACGACGCTGGCCTGCACGGGTTTGGCGTTGCCGAAGAAGAGGTTGTCGTTGATCTCGTTGCGGTCGATGGCCAGCGATAGCGCCTGGCGAAATCGCAGGTCGTTGAAGATCTTCTTCTTGACGGGATCGTAGGCCGGCTGTGTGGCCGTGCCCGCCCCGGGCGAAAGGTCCACCGGGTCGAGATTCAGGCTGTAGCGCGCCACCGAGCCCCATAGCGAAGTCCAGACCAAGGCGCGGTAGCCGCCGCGCGGCTGGTACTGCATCAGCGTGGGGCCGTCGGCCAGGGCGAGGTTGAGTCCCAGGTCGAGGTCGACGCCGCCGCTCATGATCTTGAGCTTGGCGACTTCACCGGTGAGGTTCTTGGTGATGACCATGCGGTCGATGTAAGGGAGTTGGTTGCCGTCAGGATCGACTTTCCAGTAATACGGGTTGCGCTCCAGCACGTCCTGCGTGCTGGAATACGAAACCGGCACCCAGGGCCCCATTGTCGGGCAGCCGATGCCCCGTTCGGTGTTGGGACCTTCCGGCGAATGCTGACGGGCGCGGAAGTAATCGACCCAACCGAGAAATCCTTCGGCCCGCGCCAAGCGGTCGGCGGTGTCTTCGCCGACAAAATCCGGATGGAACTGCTTCATATAGTGCGCGCACTCGTACACCCAGCCCTGCATCCCCTTCCAGTGCGCCAGGTAAAGCTCCATCAGCGGGATCGGCGCCGCGGCAATGATGCGAAACGTGTACTTCGGATCCGCGTCGTCGCGCACGATCGTCACCGGTTTGCCGTCGGCCGTCAGGTCGCGTGGAAACTCGGTGGTAAGTTTCTTGTTCAGGAGGATGTGCTCGTAGGCGAACATCACGTCGTCGGTGGTGAAGGGCAGGCCGTCGGACCACTTGAGCCCGCGTCGCAGCGTGACGACCATCGTCTTGCCGCCGTTCTCGTATCGCCAGCTCTTGGCCAGGTCCGGACAGACGCTGCGGTAGTCGCGGTCGTGGGCGAAGATCCTCGCCGTCGAGAACAGCCCGTACGCTCCAAGCACATTCAGCGTGCTCCCGTAGCGCCCGATGCTCTCCAGCGGATACACCACCAGCGGTTCGTCGCCGACGCGCTGGGCCACCGGCGGCAGTTTGCCCTCGGCGACGGCCTTGCCCAGCATGGGCGACTGCTTGTACGCCCCGAGCTTCTTGCCGGTCGCCTTTTCGTACTCGGCGACGCTGCGCCACAGGCCGACGAACTCACCCGCCCGCCCTCGGGCGTCGAGTGCGGGGAATGTGCTGACCGCCGGCTGAGTCGCCGGAGCGGGCGCCTGCGGCAGGCTCTTCCATAGCCACACGCCGACCACTGCGGCAAGGACAACCAAAGTTGAGGAAACAAACTTCTTCACATCTTCACGCTTGAGCCGCGTTGTTCGATGCTCTCGGGAATTAAATTAGCCGCAGAGGACGCTGAGGAAGACATTGTTCTATCTTTCTTCATCCTCAGCGTCCTCAGCGACCTCAGCGGCTAATTTCGAGCCTTGAATACCGTCTCGTCCAGCACCTTGCCCTGGGCGTCATATGCCTTCATCTCGCACGTGTCGCCTTTGACTTCAAAGATGCAGTAGTGCAACTTCGTCAGGAAGACCTTCGAGTACGAGTTGCGGCCCTGCCTGCCGTACAGCGGGGCGCCCCCGCCGCCGGCAACGATGCACGTCACGCCCTGCCCGGCCGGCGGCTCCGACCGCTCGTAATCGTGGTCGTGCCCGGCGATCATGGCCGTGGCGTTGTACTTGGCCAGCAGCGGCATGAGGACCTTCTTGCTGTAGCCCATCCCGCCGTCGGGCCTCTTGCCGTGCATGCCCGACGAATACGCCGGGTAGTGCGTCATCAGGAAGATGAACTTCTCCTTTGACGCCGCCAATGCTGTCTCGACGAACTTGGTCATCTCGTCGTTGGGTTTTCCGCCGTCGATGCCGATGAACAGCACCCCGCCGGCTGCCTGGGCCCAGTTGTCCGGCCGCCCCGTCTCGTTAGGGGCATAGAACAGCGTGAAGAACGCCGCGGCGCTCTGCTCGTGATTGCCCGCCACGGTGTAGAACGGAATGCGCGAGAGCATGGTCTTGGCCGGGCCGGCGAACTCGCGATCCCAGGTGAAATCCACTCTGCCCGCCCCGACCAGGTCGCCGCTGAAGAGCACTAGTTCCGGCTCGACTGCTGTGAGCGCATCTGAAATCGTCTTCCACGCCGTCGGGTTCGAGCGGCAGTCGCCCACGGCCGCGAAGCGGAATGGCTTGGCGGCGCCGGGCACTTTCACCTTCACGGGCTCGGTCGTATTCCTGGCCAAACCGCTCTGAGTCGTCACGGTGTAGGTGAAAGCCTTTGTGTCCTTGGGCAGGACGATCTTCATGCGGTGGTAGTATCCCCGCGGCGAGGCGGCGATCACTTCCTCGCCAGCCGGCTCGGGCTTGGCCGAGACACTGACGGCCGCGGGCATGTTCGTGCGGCAGGTGAGGGTGAAGAATCCCTCGCCCGCACAGCCCAGGATCGGGCCGGTCTGAACGCCGACGTTCTGAGGCTCGATCATGGTCAGCACGGCCGGCATATCCGCGTTGACGGGTGCGGAGGTCTTGTTGTTCAGCGTCTTGGTCGCCAGCACGACGTTCTTGCCCTTGATGAGCACCTTCGTCGGGTCGAGGCTGTAGGTACTGTAGATCATCCGCGGCAGCAGACCCTCGGGCGCCTTGCCGTTGATAGTGATGTCGGGCCCACCCTTGGGGATGACGACCTCCAATCCGCCCAGCGCCGCCGGGTCGGCCACCTCGAACTCTGCATGGGCGACGATCTGCAGGCTCTGGTTGGCCGCGATCTGCACAGCCGGCGCGAATGTCTTGCCGCCGTCGACGCTGAAGGTCCACTTCGCGGCCGCGAGCAGATTCGGCCCTTTCGGCTTTGCCGGTTGCGTTGTCGTCGGTTCCTTAGCAGGCGGTTCAGCCTCGGCGGGCTCTTTGGGGTTGTCCCCGACCTGCGACTTGGCCTGCCCGAAGGCGAAGAATGCGACAAGACAGAACATCAAGCCACAACGCCAATTTAATTTCACAAAGGACTCCTTTCGGTACGTCCATGATAACGGATACGCGTCAACATCGCGAATTGCTTTGCGAACGCAATACCCGCAGACGCAAGCCGCCAGCGGGAGAATGAAATCCACAACTCCAAGGATTGCACATTGCCCGCGCTGCGGTAGAATCCTCACCGGCGAGGCGAACCTGAAGCACCCTACTGGCAACCGGAGATCGCGATGAATCCCATTGAAGGCATCAACACGGGCTTGGGCGGACTGCACATCCTCCAGAACGCACAGACGCGCAGCATCTGCGCCGAGAACCCCACGGGCGAAAAGGGCAAGGCCGCCATGGCTATGCCCGACGTGGGCAACCCCGACGTGCCCCACTGCGCGTCGGTGGCGCACCTGGGGCAGGGCTGGAAGATTCGCCCGTTCCTGCAGTGCAAGGCAGGCCAGACCGTCACGCTGATGGACGTGGACGGGCCGGGCACGATCCAGCACATCTGGCTGGTCAACGGCAGCATGGGCGTTCACGGCCGCTCAAACATCATCCGGTTCTACTGGGACGGCGAAGAGAAGCCCTCGATCGAAGTGCCGGTGACGGACTTCTTCGCCGTCGGGCACGATATCTACGCCAACGTCAATTCCGTGCCGGTGGTCGTCAAGCGGGCCAACGCCTTCAACTGCTATTGGCCGATGCCCTTCCGCAAGCACGTCAAGGTCACCATCACCAATGAATCGCCGCACGACAACGGGCTGATCGCCTACCAGATCACGTACGCCGTAGGCGAAGTGCCCGCCGACGCCGCCTACCTGCACGCCCAGTACCGCCGCGCCAACGGCAAAGACGCCAACCCCGTCGTCATTCTCGACGGCGTCAAGGGTCGCGGGCACTACGTCGGAACGTTCATGGCCGTCTCGCAGACGGTCGATCGCTGGTTCGGCGAAGGCGAGATCATGTTCTTCATGGACGGCGACAAGCAGTTCCCGACCATCTGCGGCACCGGAACGGAAGACTACTTCCTGTGCAGCTACGGATTCCCCGAAGCCCACACCACCGCCTTCTCCGGCGTGCCGCTGGCGCACTGCGCGGTCGACGCCTCCGGCCGCTCGTTTACCAAGTGGAGCCTGTACCGCTGGCACGTGCTGGACCCGATCCACTTCAAGCAGGACCTGAAGGTGACGATCCAGGACCTGGTCTGGGGTCCCGAGGGCGGCAAGATGGCCAAGGGCGACGACGACTTTGCCACGGTGGCCTACTGGTACCAGACCGAACCGCACGCGGCGTTCCCGATGCTGCCCAGCGCGGAGGTCCGCTGCAAGGACATCCACCTGGCGCCGGGCAAGTAGCACGGCGTCCCGCCCGTGGGTGGCGTGGCGACGCGCGTTTTGGTTCATGCGGGTCGCCATGAGGCACAGGATATGGATGGACTGTCCGCCGTAGCTCCAGAGCTGAAGATGATGCTTCCTCGTCCTCGTCGTCGGTTGTTTCTTATTATTGTGGCAAGTGCATGCCTGTTATCATAGAGGCACACTGAAAGGATGAGTGACCCATGACTCGCGCAGGCTCTCTGCTCCTCACTGCCGTTCTGGTCTTCTCCGCCGTTTCCGCTCAGGCCGACGATTGGCCGCAGTGGCGCCATGACGGCCAGCGCACCGCCGCCGGGACGGACAAACTGCCCGATACGTTGAGCCTGTTGTGGACGCTCCAGTGGCCCCAGCTCACGCCGGCCTGGCCCGACCAGATCGCGACCAACTACATGACCTTCGACGTGTCGTACAAGCCGATCGTCATGGGCAAGCGCATGTTCGTCGGCTCGTCGGCCAACCACCGCCTGACGGCGATCGACACTGCCACCGGCAAGGAACTATGGCGCTTCTACGCCGACGGGCCCATCCGCTTTGCCCCCGTCGCCTGGAAGGACTGGGTCTACGTCGCCAGCGACGACGGCAATCTCTACTGCCTCTCGGCCGCCGACGGCACTGTGAAGTGGACCGTCCGCGGCGGGCCCGACAACCGCAAGGTCCTGGGCAACGATCACCTGGTAGGCATGTGGCCTCTGCGCGGCGGTCCGGCGCTGGCGGATGGGATCGTTTACTTCGGCGCGAGCATCTGGCCGTTCATGGGAACCTTCCTGCACGCCGTCGATGCCCAGACAGGCAAGAGCGTCTGGTGCAACAGCGGCTTGGGCGACTTCAAAGCCTCGTTCGCCCTCCAAGGCAGTGGCATGCTCGTGCGGCCGGGCTTCCACGGCTCGGTGCCGCAAGGGTACCTGCTGGTGGCCGACGACCGCCTGGCCGTGCCGCAAGGCCGGAACATGGCCCAGCTCTTCGACCGCAAGAGCGGCGATCTGATGTTCCACGAGATCTACGGGATGCACGAGGCCCACAGCCCGGCGAACTTCTGGTTTGCCCTGCGGGGGGGCAACAGCGTGTTTTCCGGCTCGCCCGGAAGCAACGGCATCGACATCGCCAGCGGGCGCATGTCCGGGCGAAACAACGTCGGCTACGGCATCACGACCGACAAGATGATCTACATTGCCCAGGGCGGCTCGGTCAGCGGGCGCCCGGTTCAGGCCGGCGCGGCCTGGAACCTGGCGCTGCCGGCCGGCGCCGTGGCACCGTGCCCGGGAGCGTACATCAAGTCCGGCGACAACCTGTATATCGCCGGCGCCAACGGTCAGCTCATGATCGTCAAAGACGCCGACGCCCCCACGCGCAGCGCCGTGCTGGGACCCAAGCTGCCGACCGGGCAGGTCTGGGACATGCTGGCCGCTGACGGCAAGCTCTTCGTCGTCACCAAGGAAGGCGCCATCGCCTGCTACGGCGCCGCCGGCACGGGCCAGACGTACACCGCCCCCAAAGCGCCGGCGCAGGAAGCCCCGCAGGGCGCGGCCGCGGAAGTCCTCAAGACCACCGGCCAGACCGAAGGCTACTGTCTGGTGCTGGGCCTCAAGGACGGCAAGCTGGCTGAGGGCCTGGTGCGCGGCTCGAAGCTCAACGTGATCGCCATCGACCCGGACCCCAAGAAGGTCGAAGCGGTCCGCAAGGCGATGGACGAGGCGGGCCTGTACGGCCTGCGGTTCAGCGCCCATGTGGGCGACCCGCTTGCGTATGGCCTGCCGGCGTACATGGCCAATCTGATCACGTCGGAAGTGATGGATGAGACGGCGCTGACCAGCGAAGTCTCGAAGAAAGAGATGATGCGCGTGCTGCGGCCTTACGGCGGCGCGATTTGCCTAAGCAAGGCCTCCGGCGGCGTGGCGACCACCGTGCGTAAGGGCGGGCCGGAAGGCTCCGCCGAATGGACGCACAATAACGCCGACGCCGCCAATTCGATGATGTCCTACGACAAGCTCGTCAAGGGCCCGCTGGGCGTGCTGTGGTTCGGCGGCCCGCCGAACACGCCGATGCTCCCGCGTCACGGGCGAGGCCCTTCGCCGGCCGTCGCGCAGGGGCGGGCGATCGTTCTGGGCTGCGACCTGCTTCGGGCGATGGACATCTACACCGGCCGCCTGCTGTGGGAAGCTCCGTTCCCGAACATCGGGCAGTTCTACAACACCGGCGGCAAGCAGATGGGCACGCACGAGACGGGGCCCAACTACGCCTGCTCGGAAGATTCGGTCTACGTTATCACGCCCGACAAGTGCGTGCAGCTTGACGCCGCTACCGGAAAGCAGACGCGCGAGTTGGCGCTGCCCGAGGGCGTCGAGAAAGATTCCAAATGGGCGACAATTCGCGTCGATGGCGCCGTCGTGGTCGCCACCATTCGCCCGCTAGACACCAAGCGAGGGTTCGTCGCCAACTCCCGCACCGGCGCCGCTGCCAAGTACCTCGCCGCCTACGATCGCGCCACCGGCAAGGCGTTGTGGGTTAAGACTGCCGGCCAGGGATTCCGCAGCAACGGCGTGGCCCTGTCCAAGGGCAAGCTCTTCGCCATTGATGGGCTCTCTGCCGACGAAGCGGCCAAGCGCCGCGGCGCGGAAACGCCCGTCGTCTCGACGATGTACGCCTTCGACGCCGTCAGCGGAAAGCAGACCTGGAAGCAGGAGCAGGATATCTTCGGCACGTGGCTGGGCTACTCGGCAGAGAAGGACGTGCTGGTGATGAGCGGCTGCGGCGGCGGAGACCCGACCGCGCTGGCCGCCCACAAAGGCTCTGACGGCTCGCGCATCTGGCGCTGCCCGGCGACGCCCGCGGAGAAGACCCCTGCGTTCACCGGCCCGCCGCTGCTGCATCATGAATACATCGTGCCGCAGTACGGTCAGGTGGTCAACCTGATGGATGGCAAGCTCCGCACGCGCACCGATCCCGTCAGCGGCGAGCAAATCGCCTGGGGCGCTGCCGCGGGCGGCTGCGGGTTCACGCATGGCGGCGAGTACATGACCTTCCATCGCGCCTGGTCCAGCGCGGGGTACACCGAGCTGTCCAGCCCGCCGCGCCTGATCGGTCTGGGCGGGTTCCGCTCGGGATGCACCGCCAACATGGTTCCCGCCGGCGGCATCGTAACCGCCCCGGAATACACGCGCGAATGCGAATGCCAGTTCCAGAATAAGTGCAGCATGGGCCTCATCACCGACCCGACAGCCGAGGCGTGGAGCTTTGAGCTGGGCCCGCCGGCCACCCCCGCCCGCGTGGCGCGCATCGGTCTGAACCTCGGCGCCCCCGGTGACCGCGTCAGCGAAGACGGAACGCTCTGGCTCGACTGCCCCGACGTGGGCGGGCCTTCGCCGCAGGTGAAGGTTGAGATGCTGCCGTCCAAGCCCAACCGTCAGCCGGCGTGGACGGGCAACTGGCGCCGCGGCGTGGTCGCGCTGCCGGGATTCGGCGGCAAGACCATCTATCGCCACGTCACGGCGATCAAGGACGGGCCCCTGCCCTGGGTGACCAGCTCAGGCCTCGAGGGCGTCACGAGCATCAAGGTCTCGCTGGCCACCGCAGCCGACAAGGCCAAGTACACCGTGCGGCTCTATTTCGCCGAGCTGCAGGACCTCAAGGCCGGCCAGCGCGTCTTCAACGTCGCTCTGCAGGGCGCCGATGTGCTGACGAACTTCGATATCGCCGCTGCCGCCCAAGGGGCAAACCGCGGAATCGTCAAGGAGTTCAAAGACATCGCCATCGGCGACACCCTGAGCGTGGACTTCAAGGCGGTGACCGGTCAGCCGCTGATCTGCGGCATTGAAGTGATCCTGCAGAAGTAGCCTTTGCCAAAGGAAACATCATGAAGCGCAAGATTGGCGTGATCGTAAACTCGTTTCGCCTGCCGACGCTGGATTCGATCCGCAAAGCTGCCGAGATCGGGGCCGACGGATTCCAGATTTACTGCTGCGGCGGCGACGTCTGCCCCGAGAGCATGGACGCCGCCAAGCGCAAAGAGTTCCGCAAGTTCGTCGCCGACCAGGGCCTGATCCTCAGCGCCCTGTGCGCCGACTACGGGCGCGGGTTCCTCAACGCCGAAACGAACAAGGAGTCCGTCCCCAAGACGATGGCGTGCATGGACCTGGCAGCCGACCTGGGAACAAAGATCATCACCTCGCATATCGGCCGCCTGCCCACGGATACGAAGGACCCGGCGTATCAGGCGGGCCTGGCGGCGATGCGCCAGATCGAGGCTCACGGCAAGAAGACCGGGATCATCTTCGCCAGCGAGACCGGTCCCGAGAGCGGCGAGGACCTCCGCGTCTTCCTCGACATCATCGGCGGCGATTACGTCAAGGCCAACTACGACCCGGCCAACCTGTGCATGTTCGGATTCGACCCCATCAGCGGCGTGGCCGCCCTGGGCAAGAAGTACATCGCCCACACGCACGCCAAGGACGGGCTCAAGGGCGTGCTCA
>JAJFVE010000001.1 GCA_021371965.1 Planctomycetaceae bacterium | reverse complement strand
TGGGCTGCTGGGGACGGCGCGGGCGGCTCTGGGGCGGGCGCCTGTGGTGGCGTGGAGGGCCAATCCGTGGGACTACCTGACGCCCGCAGAGCTGCCGGCGTCGCCACCGGCGCCGATGCTGAGCGTTGCGGCGATGCAGGGCGAGACGCGCGCCTGTGCGCTGAACCTGACCAACTGCACGGCAAAGCCGCTGACGGCAGAGTTGAGGCTGGAACGGCTGGCGGCGGAGTGTGTGCGGGTGCATGAGGTGGCGTGGACCGATACGCCGGAGGGAGTGGTCGTGGGCGCGGCTTTGCCGGAACTGACGGCGCGGGAGGGGCGGTATGAACTGGCGCTGCCGGCGGGCATGACGCGACAGGTGTGGTTCTCGATCACTGCGGCGGGCCCGAAGCCGGGCAGGCACACGGGGGCGGTGGTGATTGAGGGGGCGACCGCGAAGCCGCTCCGGGTGCCGGTGACGGTTAGGGTGTTTGACCTGCAGTTCCCGGCTCAGCCGAGGCTGCACGTGGGCGGCTGGGACTACACGGATGGCAACCTGTACGGGGTGACGCCGCAGAATCGGGCGGCATTCCTGGCGCATCTGCAGAGCAGGTTTGTGGACTCACCGTGGGCGACATCGGGCGTGATGGGGTTTGGGGAGTTCGATGCGGCGGGGCAGTTCACCAAGCCGCCGCGCACCGGGAGCTTTGACAACTGGGTGAAGGACTGGCCGCAGGCTCGGCGCTACCATGTGTTCAAGCGCGTTGACGCCGGGGGCGAGCTCAAGATTGATGATCCGCTGTTCGAAGCGAAGGTGGGCACGTGGATACGGTTCTGGGTGGCGCATCTGAAGACTCTCGGGATCGGGCCGGAGAAGCTGTTTGTGCTGCTCGTGGACGAGTCTCAGAACGTGGAAGATGACCGCATGATCATCGCCTGGTCGCGGGCGATCAAAGCGGCGGAGCCGGAGGTGTCGATCTGGGACGACGGCACGCGGGAGCTGGAGCGCTGCACCCCGGAGATACTGGCGGCGGTGGGCTATATGTGCCCGCACCGGCCGTCGCTCCTGGCCGAGAGGAATGAGGCGGTGAAGGCGGTATACCAAAGGCAGAAAGAGGCTGGCAAGGGGATCTACATGTACTCATGCTGGGGGCCGACGCGGAGCCTGGACCCGTACGCTTACTATCGGCTGCAGGCGTGGAGCGCGTTTGAGCTGGGCGGGGAGGGGAGCTTCTTCTGGGCGCTGGGGAGTAATGGCGGCGGGAGTTCCTGGAATGCCTATGTCCAGCAGGATACGTCATACACGCCGCTGTTCATGGACAAGGATAGCGTGACCGCAGGCAAGCACATGGAGGCGATCCGGGAGAGCGCCGGGGACTTTGAGTATCTTTGCCTGCTGCGCGACCGGGTCAGCGAGTTGGAGAAGCAGGAGCCGAAGCACAAGCTGCTGCCGCGGGCGAAGGCGCTGCTGACAGGGGCGCCGGGCCGGGTTCTGTCGGCGCCGGGAGCGACGATCGCCGAGTACAACGTCAACCATATGCGCTGGCAGGCGCCGCGGGATCGCGGCGCCGCCGACGCGGTGCGGGTACAGATCGGTGAGATGCTTGAGAAGCTGAAGTAGGAGAGGCAGCGCCTATGAGGCGTTTCTAGCGGCGGGAGGGCCTACTACCGCCTTGGCAAGTGATAGGACGTCATCTATGGTGAAGGGCTTGCTCAGGATGGCGTAGGGCTTCTCGTCGCCGAGGGCTTCGACAGCTACCTGGGTGGCGTAGCCGGTCATCAGCACCACCGGGAGGCCGGGGAGGTACTTTCTGGCCTCTTTCATGACCTCGACGCCGGTGACGCGGGGCATGGAGAGGTCTACGAAGGCGAGAGCGGGTGGCGTGAGGCGTATTCGTTCGACAGCAGCGCGGCCGTCGTTGGCCTCAATGGTCTCATAGCCGACGGCATGGAGCAGGTCAACCAGCAGTCCCCTCATGGCAGCATCGTCGTCCACCACCAGGATGGCACCCTCGCCGACTGCCGCCGACGTCTCCGGGATGGCCATGGATTCGGCCTCTTCCTCGGCACCCTCGGGCAGCTTCACCTCAAGGTCGAATTCCCCGGTCGACGGCTGCAGCACATCCACCAGTTCAGAAGCCTGATCGCTGAGATCGATAGTTGACTTC
>JAJFVE010000002.1 GCA_021371965.1 Planctomycetaceae bacterium | reverse complement strand
CTCGGGCTGATCGGCTGGGGCGGCGGTCTGGCCGCCGGTTGGGGACTGCTGACGATTATCGCCCGCGACCAGACCGAACTGTTCAACGCTGGCGTTTCGCTGGGCATGTGGTGCGTGCTTCTCACTGGCGCCAGCGCGTTCGGCGGCGCCCTGCTGGCGGCGATCCTTCCGGCCTGGCAGGCGACGCGAGTCCAGCCGCTGGAGGCCATGTCGCCGCGCCGCTCGGTGCGGCCGAGCCTGGGCCTGTCGGTGCTGGCAGGCGTGGTGGGATTGGGGCTCATTGCCGTGAACCCGCTCTTGGTGTTCGTTCTGCCGATCGCCGACGTCGCACGCTACGGCGTCTACGAGGCCGTGGGCTGCACGAGCATGGCATTGGGGTTCCTGTTGCTCGCGCCGCTGGCCATCATGGTCACCGAAGTCGCGATTGGCCCGTGGATCGCCCTGCTCTTGGGACTGGAGCCGCGCCTGCTCCGCTTTCAACTGCGCAGCAACTTGTGGCGCACGTTGGGTACGACGATGGCGCTGAGCGTCGGCCTGGGCCTCTACGTCTCCATGATGATCTGGGGCTACTCGATGCTGGAGCCGTTCAAGCCGGGCGACTGGGTGCCCGACATCCTGGTGGCGTTTCAATCCGGCGGACTGCCCGACACGGAAATCGACAACGTCCGTCACGTCCCGGGCGTGGTCGCCGAGCAGTGCATTCCCTTAGCGGTCGACCAACCCCGCTTGACCAGCGACATTACCGGCAGCCAACAGGGCAACTCGGTCACCCGGCAAGACAACGTGATCATCATCGGACTCGATCCCGAGGTGGCCTTTGGCGGCCCCCGGCCGCTGGTAGCTGCGCGCTTCACCGATGGCACGGCCGAGGAGGCGGTCGCCAAGCTGAAGCAGGGCCGTTTCTGCATCGTGCCCGACCATTTCCTTGCGGCCACCGGCCTGAAGATCGGCGACCGCTTCGGGATGATTCCGCCGGAGGTACCGGAGAAGCCGGTCCAGTATACGATCGCCGGCGCGGTCTCCCTGCCCGGCTGGCACTGGATGACGAAGTTCTCCGGCCTGCGGCGGCGGAGCGGCCGGTCGGCGGCGATCGTGTTTGCCGCCTACGACGAGGTGCGCCGCGACTTCGACCTCAAGCAGACCAATTTCTTCTGGATGAACCGCGACAAGAACGTCGACGTGGCGACGATCGGGGCGGCCATGCAGCCGATCGCCGACCGCAACCTGGGCCAGACCCAGCCGGTCAATGGTCAGGGGACGTGGGCGGTCGGAGCGGCGATGTTCGGTCAATCCTTGCGAATCAGCACACCCGAGGAAGTCAGCACCCGCATCCTCAGCCGCGCTGACGGCATGATCTGGGCCATGTGCCAATTGCCGCTCATTACGCTCTTGGTGACGTCCGTAGGGGTGATCAACACGATCATGGCCTCGGTCCGAGCGCGGCGGTGGGAACTGGGCGTGTTGCGGGCGATGGGCGTCACGCGCTCGGCGATCTGCCGGATGATCCTGGCCGAGGGGCTGCTGATTGGCCTGGTCGCTTGCCTGATCAGCCTGGCGTTCGGCATCCTG
>JAJFVE010000201.1 GCA_021371965.1 Planctomycetaceae bacterium | reverse complement strand
AGGCGGCGCCGCTGCGGGCGTTGTCGTGGCGATAGGTAGGCCAGTCGTCCGCGGCCGCCGCCGCGCCGGCGGGCGACTCGAACGCCGGGCCTTTCAACGCGCGCTCGCCCGCGTCGTATGCAGGCACGATGGGCTCGCCGGTAAGCCGCGGGGCCATTGCGTTAAAGCCGGTCACCATCGCCTCTACATAGCACGCGCAAGGGTGCGGCGGCACGTACAGCAGGCCGTTGGCCGGCAGCACGCCATACTGGCACGTCCCGCGCGTCCAGTGGTTGGGGACGATCTGCCCGTTGGCGGAGTCGAAGAACTCCACGCCCGAGCGGCCCATCAAGATATACCGCTGCGTCGCGCGGTCCTTGTAGCAGCGGTGGTGCGGGCAGCCGATGCCGTAAACCGCCTGGTCTGCGGGGCGGCGCTTGATGACCTCGCCGGTTTCGGGCCGGCGAAGTTCCGTGTAGCCCTGGCTCATGCAGCCCCAGACATTG
Source organism: Planctomycetaceae bacterium (assembly GCA_021371965.1). Next base: position 1,034 of record JAJFVE010000201.1, on the reverse strand, counting down.
CCCGTCCACAAGCCCGCCGCCGTGACGAACACGTCGGTGTGCGAGAAGAAGACCGCCCCGTACGGGCAGCGCCACAGCGTCTTGCCGTCGCGCGCCGAGTAGACGATCAGCTCGCTGGGCATGGGCGCCTTTTTGGGCTCGTCCGTCATCCCGGGGGCCGGATCGGCGAGCTTCTCGCGACCTTTCTCGACGTTGTCGGCCGAAAGCACCAGCTCGCCGCTGACCACCAGCGTGGGAACGGTCATGATCGAGTGATTGGCCGGTCGGGCGGCGCGCCACCGCAGCTTGCCATCGGCGGCGCCCAGGCAGAGCACTTCAAATCCGTTCTGATAGAACACCGCTCCGCCGGCAGCGGCCAGCGTCTGGGACATCAGGTCGGCCGTGTCGACGTCGGACTTCTTCCACAGCAGCTTGCCGCTGAAGGCATCGAGCACGACGATGGCGCGCTTGAGCGGGAGCTTTTGCCCGCGGCGCACGCCTGCAGCCGCGGCGGCTTCGGCGGCCGCGTCGACCGTCATCACGTAGAGGCGCTTGCCGTCGCAGAGGATCTCGGCTGCCCCTTGGGTGCCTTCGTACGTCAGGAGCGTTTTGCCCGTGGCGGCGTCGAGAGCGCAGACGCCTTGCCCCTTGCCCAGCGACACGTAGACGCGGTCGCCCACGGCTACGAGCTTTCGCAGCAGGTCGCTGGTGACATCGCGCGGGCCGCGCGGGCCGGACCAGTCCTTCGCCTGGCGTTTCCACAGCAGCACGCCGCTGAAGGCGTCTCGGGCGACGAGGTTCCACTGAAAGGGCAGCTTGACCGCCAGCACCGGGGCCTCGTCGACGACGTAGAACAGCCGCCCGCCGCACGAAACTGCCGTGCTCAGGCTGGCCAGGTGATCGTGGCTGCGCTCGTTATCCGGCCCGACTACCCACTGCAGATGCGCCGGCGGGGCCACCACCGCATCCTTCGAGACGGCATTGTTGCTCGGGTCGTACAGCGCGTGCGTCCAGTCGTCGATATTCGCCGGCCGCGGTTTGGTCGTGGCCTTCCA
>JAJFVE010000200.1 GCA_021371965.1 Planctomycetaceae bacterium | reverse complement strand
GGCGACGACTTCGGCCTTGAGGCAGTTGCGTTTGAAGTCGGTGACTTCTTCCGGGCGCTCGTCGACGAGCAGGATCATGACGTAGCACTCGGGGTTGTTGACGGTCACGGCGTTGGCGATCTGCTGGAGCAGGATGGTCTTGCCCGAACGGGGCGGGGCGACGATCAGTCCGCGCTGGCCCTTGCCGATGGGGCAGACCAGATCGAGCACGCGCATCTCCAGCGGGCCGCCGGGATACTCGAGCTTGAGTTGCGGGTGCGGATCGACGACGACCTGCTCGCGGAAGGGCACGACGTCATTGTACTCGTCGATGGCCTTGCCGTTGATCGAGACGACTTCCTCAAGCTTGGGTCCGCCCTTGCGCTTGGTCGGCGGGGCGACGCGTCCCTCGACATACAGGCCGCTGCGCAGCCCGCCGTGACGCACGAAGTCCTTGCCGACGAACACGTCGCCGGGCGTGGGCTTATAGCCGTTCTTGGCCTGACGCAGGAAACCGTACCCCTTCTCGGTGATCTCCAGCACGCCGGCGCCGATGATGTAATCGCTGTTCTTGAGCTTGGAATCGCCGTTGCCTGTTACGGGTGCTTCATCCATTATCGAAAACTCCAATATCCACTGTGTGTGATAGGCACCTGGCACGCAATCTCGGGAAATTGGCCGGGCCAGGCCTTCTTAGAACCTCTTCGCCCCTCGTCGGCGTTATGATACCGACCCCGGAAGAAAAGCAAAGCCTTTTCCGGGAATTTTTTCCAGCTTTATTTTCCGGCCTCCGCCGCCAAGCGGCATGCCGCCGCCAGATCCACCGCCCCTGTGTAGTACGCCTTGCCGATGATCGCGCCGGAGCAGCCGATGGCCTTGCACTGACGTACGTCCTGGAGATTGCTGACCCCGCCCGAGGCTATTACCGGTACGTCGGTTGCCGCGATTAGTTCGGCAGTAGCCTGGAAATTCGGACCCGTCAGCATGCCGTCGCGGGCGATGTCAGTATAGATGATAGCCCCCAGCGGCCAGCCCGTCACGCGGGCTGCCAGGTCCACCGCGGCAACCTGCGACTGCTCGCGCCAGCCGGCCACGGCCAGCTTGCCCTCGCGGGCGTCCAGACCCAGGGCCAGACGCCGGTTCAGTTCCGGTCGCGATGCCAGTTGCTCGAACCACGGCCAGTCCTTCAGCGCCGCCGAGCCGATGACCACGCGATCGGCCCCGGCCTCGATCAGCCTGGCGACGGCCGCATCGTTGCGGGCGCCGCCGCCGACCTCCAGGCGCAGGGGCACCGCGGCGCGGATGGCCGCCACGGCCGCCAGGTTTGTCAGCTCGCCGCATCGCGCGGCGTCGAGATCGACAATATGAATCCACGTCGCCCCCGCGGCCGCAAACTCGCGAGCCACCGCCGCCGGATCGTCGCTGTAGACGGTCTGGCGGTCGTAGTCGCCCATCGCCAGGCGAACGACCTTGCCGCCCCTCAGATCAATGGCTGGAAGAATGTCCATGGTCAGGATGGATGATAAACGTAAACGCACCTCGCATGTAAATCTTTCTCACGCGAGTCGTGTCGCATGTCGCCATGCCACCCGTTTGCTGGCTACCGGCTACTTCGTCCCCTGCGGTCCGATGCGGTCCATCGGAATCGCCTCAAACCCCAGCTTCCAGGCCGGTGAGGTTGCCTTGAGTCGCAAGTCGCCCTTGGCAATGTTCACAAACTGCGGATCAGCGGCCAGGCTGTGGCGCTCGACTCCGGCCTTGCGGGCCTTGGCCAGGTGACGCTTGCCCCAGTTCTTGTCGGCGGTGTTCCAGTAGAGGTTGTAGTCCAGGTCGCACTGGCCCAGCTTGGGCAGCGGGCGACCGTCGGGGGCTTCGTCGCCGAGGTAGGCGTTGTGGTCGGCCGCGCCGGCGTAGAGGATGTTGCCGCACACATGTGCAGCCGTGGCGTGCGGGTCCATCAGCGTCATGTACGCCCAGTGCTCCTGCTTGTCGTAGTGCATCTGGGCGATGATATTGCCCACGACGTACTGCGGGCCCTTGGGGACGATCCCGATCCCGGCCCCGCCGCATCGCCAGATGACGTTGCCGATGTACCGCGTGGTGTCCTGCGGCTGGTCCGAGCGGATGCCCGCCTGCATGTGGTGGCTGGGGCAGTCGTGGATGAAGTTCCAGCGGCACAACGTGTCGCCGGCGACGGTGGAGATGTAGATCCCGTTGCCATCGAAAATCTGCTGCATCACGTGGTGAATCTCGTTGAGCTCGACGACGTTGTCCTTGGTGTAGAACCACCGGCTGTCCATGAACAGCCCGCCGTCGAGCACGTCCTTGCCTGCCTTGATCTCGTGCCATCGCACGGTCTTGAAGCCTTCGCCGGTCGTGCGGCTGCGCATGTCCAGCCGCGTGCTGACGACGATGCCGGCGTACGGCATGTGGTGGATCAGGTTGTGTGCGATGCGGTTGCGCCCGCTCTGCCAGACGATGATCCCCGGCGAGTGCCAGTACTCTCCGCCGGCGTGGTGGATGACGTTGGCGACCACCTCGTTGTCGTGGCTGACGTTCTTGGTGCCCGGGCCGTACCCGCCCACGCTGACGCCCACCCCGCCGATGTGGTGCATGCGATTGCCCGCCACGCGATTGCCCACCGCGTGCAGGTCCAGCCGCACGGCGGCCGAGCCGGCGTACTCGAAGCGGCAGTTCTCGACGGCGCAATTCTCGGCCCCGCGTAACCGCACCATCGCGGTGGGCCGGTCGTGCAACTCCCAGTCGTGCTGCATGCCCCAGCCGACGTGGTCGGCGTCCCAGAGGTAGCGGTCGGCCCGCGTGAACGTCAGGCCACGGAAGACCAGCCCGCGCACCGGCACATCCGTCGGGCCGTCGTAGTCAGTTTTGCCCTCGACGCGGATCAACTCGGTCAGGCACGGGGCCACGATGTCGCGCGGCTGACCCGTGCGCGGCCAGAGGTACACGCGCCGGGCCTTGGTGTCCAGCACCCAGCGTCCGGGGCCGGTGAGGCCCTCGAAGGTGTTCTCGATGCACGTGCTGCCGCGACGGCCATGGCGCTCGAAGTCGGCGCCGTTGATCCCGTACGTCGGCGGGACAGCCACCGTCGCGGTGCCGGCCTTGACGTCCACCGATTTGATCGGCAGGACGTTGGCCGACCATGGGGCGCCCATGCAGAGGCGCACTTCCACGTCGCGCAGGTTCGTCCAGTTGCGGATGAGCCCGTCGGGCATGCGGAAGGTGTCGCTTTTGCCGCCGCCTTCCACGCCCAGACGCTTAACAGGCCCGACCTTCGCCCGAGGCAGCGGCCCGCGAGCATCATAGAGCGTGAAGAACCGCCTGAGATCTTTCGGCATGGGCGCGACGTAGATCTTGCCGCGGGCCTTGGCCGGCAGACCGGGCAGATCGCCCGAGAGCTTCTTCCAGCCGCCGATCGCCACGTCCGGCGCCAGCACCGCCTTCTGCCCGCGCGCCGCGGCGTAGGTGATCGAGTGCCCGTCGGCCGCCGAGTCGGCCAGACCGAAGACGAGCGTCTTGCTCAGCCGATACACGCCGCTGCCCAGCAGCACGATAAAGTCCTGTCCGGGATTCTTGCCCTTGAGCCGCCGCACCAGATCGCGAGCCGCCGCCAGCGTAGCAAGCGGTCTTTCCTTCGTCCCAGGATTTCCATCGCGTCCGCCGGGTGAAACATAAATCGTCATAGCAGCTCCTGTCGGATTAAGCGGGCGAGTATACCGCGCCGGGTGAGGCGTGTGGAGTGCGGCAGCTATGGCTGCCGCACTCCATAGTTCACGCAGCGCGGTTCAGCCACCAGACGGCCGCGTTGAGGGTTGAGGCGTATGTCACCCACGCGGCGTAGGGGATCAGCAGTTGGCCCGCTAGCGGGTGGACGCGCCAGAAGAGGGCGATTGTCGCGATGATGGCTGCCAGCAGCCCCGCGATGTCGGCCAGGGCCCACAGGGGACGGTGCAGGCCGAAGAACAGGGCGGACCACGCCAGGTTCAGCGCGAGCTGCACGCCGAAGAGAACCATCGCCGCGGTGATCGCCGTGCTGTCGCGGCGCAGCCAGACCAGCCATGCCGAGACGGCCATCGTGCCGAACAGGAATGTCCACACCGGGGCAAAGACCCACGCCGGCGGGTTCCATGGCGGCTTGCGGAGCGTTGCGTACCAGTCGCGCACGGCAGGGGCGGTGATCCATCCGCCCAGCCCCATCACGCCAAAGCACAGCAGCAGGAATGCCGCCAGAATCAGGATGTTGTAAGCCAGCGGTCTCAACGATATTCTCCTGTTGTGATCATTCTATATCGGACGGATTGACCGAGCCGCTGAGAACGCTGAGGAAGATTGGATAAGCCTTCCATCCTTCCGTCGCTCCCCCCCTCTGCGTCCTCAGCGACCTCTGCGGCCAATTTGATCCCCCAGAAAATTGTTGCAGCCTTAAAGGCAGAGGAAAAGATGGCCTTGATACGGATCGTTATTCTGGCGGTGCTGATCCTGGCTGGGGATAGCATGGGTGATGCCGCCCCAGCCACGCAGGCGGCCTCTGACAGGAGCGAAAGCATGCCCGGTTCCGATCGAACGTTCGTCTACAAGAAGACGCCCCAGGGCGAGCTGGCCATGCACGTGCACATGCCCAAGGACTGGAAGCCCGCCGACAAGCGCCCGGCCATCGTGTTCTTCTTTGGCGGCGGATGGACCGGCGGCACGGTCGAGCAGTTCCGCAAGCAGGCCGAGTACTTCGCCTCGCGCGGGATGGTCGCCGCCCGGGCCGACTACCGCGTCAAGAGCGTCCACGGCGTCACGCCCGACAAATGCGTCGCCGACGCCAAAAGCGCCGTGCGCTATCTCCGCGCCAACGCCGCCGCCCTTGGGATCGACCCCGATCGCATCGTGGCCTCGGGCGGGTCGGCCGGCGGACACATTGCCGCCTGCTCGGGCTTGAGCGAAGGGCTTGAGGATGAAGACCCAGCCGTCTCCTCCAGGCCCAACGCCATGGTGCTGTTCAACCCCGTGGCAAAGCTCTACGGCCGGGCGCCGCTGACGGCCGCCATGGCGCACGATCCCAAACTGGCCAAGATCATCAGCCCCTGTGCGCATGTCAAAGCCGACTCGCCGCCGGCTATCGTCTTCTACGGCAGCGAGGACAAGTTCTACAAGGTGGATGGCCGCGAGTTTGAAAAAGCCGCCAAACAAGCCGGCGCGAAGATGGCGTTCAGCGTCTACCAGGGCCAGAACCACGGCTTCTTCAATCACTCCCCATACATGGAGCGCACGTTGATCGAGGCCGACAAGTTCCTGGCCGCTCTGGGATACCTCAAAGGCCCGCCGACGATCACCGAGCCGAAGGGAAGCTGATAAGTCTACGAAATCCGGAAGAAGTGAGGCATTGAAAGCGGCCCTGGGTGGAGCGAGTCGGCCGCAGGCTGCGACGCGGACTCGTGGGTTAACGGTTTGGCGAAGATCAGAGCCCCCAGCGAGGGTGGCTGAATCTTTGGCCGGTCTATCGCTGCCGGTTCCCTGTTCCCAATCCCCTCCGGAGGTGTTAGAATCCTTCCTCTATTCATCAGGTGAAATTCATGACTCAATATGACGAAAAGATGCTTCATCGCACGCACAACTGCGGGCAGCTTCGCGCCGGCGACATCGGCCAGCGCGTGCAGCTTTGCGGGTGGGTGCGGAGTTATCGCGACCATGGCGGCGTGCTGTTTGTCGACCTGCGCGACCGCGAAGGCGTCACGCAGGTGGTCTTCGACCTGCCGGCCGACGGCGACGACGCCGGGCGCAAGCGCTACGATCTGGCCAACTCGCTGCGCAGCGAATGGGTGATCGGCATCGGCGGGGCGGTGCGCCACCGCGGGGCCGAGCGCGTCAACCCCAAGCTCGCCACCGGCGAGATCGAGATCGTCGTCGATGAACTGGCCGTGCTCAACAAGTCCGACACCCCCCCCTTCTCGCCCGACGAGTACAGCAAGGTGTCCGAGGACACGCGCCTGCGCTATCGCTACATCGATATCCGCCGCCCCGAGCTCATGCGGGCCCTGCGCCTGCGGGCGAAGATCGCCGCCACGATGCGCGCCACGCTCGACGAGCAGGGCTTCGTCGAAGTCGAGACCCCCTTCCTCACCAAGAGCACGCCCGAGGGCGCCCGCGACTTCCTGGTCCCCAGCCGCATGCAGCAGGCCAGCTTCTTCGCCCTGCCGCAGAGCCCGCAGCTCTTCAAGCAGATCCTCATGGTCGGCGGCCTCGACCGCTACTACCAGATCGTGCGCTGCTTCCGCGACGAGGACCTGCGGGCCGACCGCCAGCCCGAGTTCACGCAGCTCGACATGGAAATGTCCTTCGTGACCGAGCAGGACGTGATGGACGTGACCAACCGCGTCATGCGGGCCGTCTGCAGCGTTGCGGGCAAGCCCTTCCCCGACGTCGTGCCCGTCATGCCCTACAGCGAGGCCGTCAACCGCTACGGCACCGACCGGCCCGACCTGCGCTTCGAGTTGCTGCTGAACGATGTGACGGAGATCGTCGCCGGGGCGGACTTCAAGGTCTTCTCCTCGGCCGTCGAGGCCGGCGGCGTCGTCAAGTGCCTCGCCGCCCCCGGCGGAGCGAAGTTCACCCGCAAGGAGATCGACGACTATACGCAGTACCTCGCCGACTTCGGCGCCAAGGGCCTGGCCTGGTGCAAGATCGAGAATGGCGCCGCGGCCGGCGGCGTGGCCAAGTTCCTCACGCCGGACGTGTTCGCCAAGCTCTGCGCGGCCACCGGCGCCAAGACCGGCGACATCTTCTTCTTCGCGGCCGCCCCGCTGGCGGTGGCCAACAAGATCCTCGGCGCCCTGCGTTGCAAGCTGGGGGCCGACCTCAAGCTGTACGATCCCGAGTCGTTCCGCTGGTGCTGGGTGAGCGATTTCCCGCTGGTGGAATGGAACGAGCAGGAGAACCGCTGGGACAGTCTGCACCACCCCTTCACGGCCCCAGCGCCGGAGGACCTGGCCAAGATCCACAGCGACCCGGGGGCAGTCCGCAGCCGTGCGTACGACATCGTCTGCAACGGTATCGAGATGGGCGGCGGGTCCATCCGCATCCACAGCCCGGAAATGCAGAAGGCGGTCTTCACGCTGCTGGGGATCAGCGAGGCCGATGCGCAGGCGAAGTTCGGATTCCTGCTCGACGCCCTGCGCCTGGGCGCCCCGCCCCACGGCGGACTGGCGCTGGGCCTGGACCGCATCGTGATGGAGCTGACCGGCGCGCAGTCCCTGCGGGACGTGATCGCTTTCCCCAAGACGCAGCGCGGCACCTGCCCGCTGACCAACGCCCCGTCGGAAGTGACCGACAAGCAGCTGGCCGAGCTGGACCTCAAGGTGATCGCTCCGCCGCCTAAAGAATAGTAAATAGTAGCCGGTAGCCCGGTGCCACGTCCCTTGGGGACGTGTCCCTGACGCCGCAGGATAATTGACATGCTTGTTTCTTTGAACTGGTTGACGGATTACGTCGACATCCGCATTTCGGTGTCTGAGCTTTGCTCGGCGCTGATGGGGGCGGGGTTCAACATCGAGTCGGTGCAGGAGAACGATGCCGACGTGGTGATCGACCTGGAGGTCACCTCCAACCGCCCCGACTGCCTGGGGCACCTGGGCGTGGCGCGGGAAGTGGCGGCCATCACCGGCGTGCCGTTTAATCCGCCGGCTATCGCCCTGCCGCCGGCGTCGGGCAAGGCGTCGGACCTGACGCGCGTCGACGTGCTCGACGGCGCCCTGTGCCCGCGCTACACCGCGCGGGTCATCCGCGGCGTGCACGTCGGGGCCAGCCCGTCGTGGCTGGTCGAGCGGCTCGAGGCCGTCGGGCTGCGGAGCATCAACAACATCGTCGACGTGACGAACTTCGTCCTGATGGAATACTCCCAACCGCTGCACGCCTTCGACCTGGACAAGCTGATCGAGCATCGCATCGTCGTGCGGCGTGCCCAGGCCGGCGAGACCATCGTCAGCATCGACGGCACCACCTGCCGCCTCGACGAGCAGATGCTCGTGATCGCCGACGCCAAACACCCCGTCGCCGTGGCGGGCATCATGGGCGGCCTGGCCAGCGAAGTCACTGCCGGGACCACCAACGTGCTCATCGAATCGGCCCAGTTCGACCCGCTGTGCATCCGCCGCACCAGCCGCCGCCTGCAACTGGCCAGCCCGAGCAACTACCGCTTTGAACGCGGCGTGGACCCAGTCGCCCTCGACGCCGCTTCGCAGCGAGCCTGCAAGCTGATCCACGATGTGACCGGCGGGCAATTGGCCGCCGGAGCCGTCGACGTCTGGGCCAAGCCCTGGCAGGCGCCGGTGGTGACGCTGCGGCCTCATCGCACGACGGCCGTGCTGGGCGTCGAGATCGCCCGCCTCCAGCAGCGGGAAATCCTCGACCGGCTCGGCCTGGCGCCGCGCGCCGAAGGGGGCACGCTGGTCTGCACCATCCCCTCCCACCGCGGCGACCTGACGCGCGAGATCGACCTGATCGAAGAAGTCATCCGCCTGGCCGGATACGACCGCATTCCCGTCGATGCGGCCGTGGCGCACCCCGTGCAACCGCGATCGCACGTGCAACGAATGCGGTCAGCCGTCTCGGCGGTCATGTCGGCCGCGGGATTCGACGAGGCTGTCACCTTCGCCTTCGTCGACGCCGCCCGCGCGGCGCTGTTCGGCGTGGACAAGCCCGTCTGCGTCGATCCGCTGACCCGCAAGAGCCACAACGCCCTGCGCCCGACGCTGCTGATCAGCCTGCTCGATGCCTGCAAGAACAACCAGGACCAGGGCATGGTCGATCTCAGCCTTTACGAACTGGCAGCCGTCTTTCCGCCTTCCGGCGGCGAGCTTCCGGCAGAGCACCTGGAACTGGCGATGGTCACCCGCGCCCCGCTGCGCGATCTGCGCGGGGCGGTCGAGGCGCTGATCTCGCGAGTGGCCGCGGCGGCGGAGTTGACCATCACGCCCGCCGACGCGCCGGGCCTGGAGAGAGGGCAATCGGCGGCTGTCGCACTGGACGGCAAGATCATCGGCCACGCCGGCGTGATCGCGGCAGACGTGCAGAAAGCCTTTGACCTGGAGCATGCGGTCTCGGCGGCGACGCTGAACTTTGAAATGCTGCTGGCGGCCTCGCACAAGGCGCGGCCGTACCGGCCCGTGCCTCGCTTTCCGGCGATGCGCCGCGACCTGTCGGTGATCGTGGACGAGTCGGTGACCTGGGCGCAGATCGCCGCGGCCATCGCGTCGGTCGATCAGCCGCTGCGGACCGCCCTGGACTACGTGACGACCTATCGCGGCAAGCCGATCGAACCAGGCAAGAAGAGCCTGACACTCACGGTGACCTATCGCAGCGAGAGCGAAACGCTCCGCAGCCAGCAGGTCGACGAGCAAGTCGCGCAGATCGTGTCGCAACTGGTTAAGCAGTTCGCGGCGCAGTTGCGGACGTGAGATTTCACCGCGGATCTCACCGCAGAGTTCGCGGAGATCGCAGAGAAGAATGAATGTGGTTTTTTTGCGGAGGCGGAATCTCTTCCACCTCCGGCTGCAACATCCAATGCCCAGTTGATCTCCCCCTTTAATTTTCGGTTCATCCGGGAATAACGGGGAGGCTACGAGCCTCTGATCAGGATGCGTCCCAACGGGACGCTCGGGACCTAGCCGGGGGCCCAGCCCCCGGAGCGGGTTTGGTTTTTCGATCCCGCCGCGAAGCGGCGGGCGGGCTGTAGCGTGCGGCAAGACCCCGCCGCCCCTTCGGGGCGGCTGTGCAGAGCGGAGCGGACCGGGGGCGGCGTCCTTCACTCGCTGCGCTCGCTGCGGACTTGCCCCCGGCTAGAACCCATGCGTCCCTTGCGGGACGCAAAACAAACCGTTCCCCGGTGTTTCCCGAAGAACCTAATTTTCTCTAGCCTCTGCGTCCTCCGCGATCTCCGCGGTGAACCAGTTCCGGAGCAAGCCGCGTGCCGTGGGGAGTTGTTTCCGGCAGAAACATTCTTGCCCAATTCTTCAAGAGGACCGTGAGATTTTCCGATGAAGTTGGGTAGAATAGTAGTTGTCAGTGAAGAAACAAAAATAGTCTCTGCGGTGCTCGATAGGTTGCACGCGTGGAAAAGAACCGATAAGACTCATCAAGGGAAGCCTACGTCCTTGGTCCTTCGGGACCAGGCAGCTACCCACCTTATTTGATGGGTTCTTTTTCCTGAAGCGACCGCCGGCACATTTGTGGAGACTATTTTTCTATCTGCACCGCGCACTCTCCTTTCAATAATGTCCCACTGCTGTTTTGAAAATGTCCCTATCGAAAACCTATCACTTCTGGTATGATGGTTCCGCGTTCAAGAATGCCCAGGACGAAGGGCCAGAAGATCATTTTTCTGATTCTGATGCATGGTCCCAGGACCGCGCCTTAACAAGGATCGGTAGGCGGGCGCGGCCGGAGCACGTTGAGCCCGAACGGAGTCGATACCAAGTAATTGCAGGCTGGAACATTGCGCAAGGGATGTTCCGCCAGACAATACTCCTTGCATAACGAAAGGATGAATCATGAAGCGCATTGGAAGAAATTTGAGTACGGTTGTGGCGGCTGTGGCATTGCTGTCCCTTGCGGCCGCGCCCGCAAGCGCCGCGGCAATTACACTGGACTTCGAAGGGATAGCCGTTGGCACGGCAGTGGGCGAGTACTATAACGGCGTCGGCGGACCGGACTACGACATCTCGTTCGTCGTCGGCAACGGGGGCCGGCCTGGAACCATCCGCTCCGGCGGCGTCGTTCGCCAGTTCATCGCCAATATCCCCAACGGCTTCGACACGGGGATCACTCTGGATTTCGTGGCCGTTCCGGTCGGGTCTGCCATCAGCATCTACAGCGATGTCGACATGGGCGGGACCGTGCTGTTTACCCAAGGCTGGAGCGACACGATCGGCACGGTGACAGCCTCCTTTTCGGGAACCGGCAAGTCCATCCAGGTTTCCCATTGGAGCGGCGAGCCAACGTTCGACAACTTGCACTTCAGCAACCTCAACATCGCTGACGTCCCCGAGCCGGCGACGATGAGCCTGCTGGCCATCGGCGGTCTGGCGGCTTTGATTCGAAGGAAAAGACAGTAACCGTTATCGGTAAACCGTAATCAGTAGCAATTGAGCAGCGGGCGGCTACCCGGTGAGGCAGCCGCCCGCTGTTCTTTTTGTTGCCCCGGCCTCTGAATCGGGTACATTGATTTCCCCTCACTGATGACTGATTACTGATTACTGATTACTGGTCACTGATTACTGATTACTGATTACTGATCTATGTCCATAAAACGTGCATTGGCCGCGATCGCCGGCGAAAAGGTTGACCGCGTCGCGCAGTTCGAGTTCCTCACGCACGAGGCGTTCTTTCGCAGCGCCACCGGCATTGACCCGCGGACCAGGCCCACCGAAAGCTACCTGGCGTACCTGGAGAAGTTCGACATCGACGCGACGCTCTTTGCGGCTTTCGGCGCGACGGACCTGGCCGACGGGCAAGTGGCGGCCGCGGGCGACCATCATGTCCGCACGGCGTGGGGCATGCGCGAGACGCAGTGGATGACCAACCCGATCTACAAGACGCGCCAGGAAATACTGGACTTCGACCCCCGCAGGCACGACGACATCAGCCTCGCCCAGCGCATCGACGGATGGTGCCAGAACTATCGCGACACACAGGCCCTGCTGGGCGAGCGGTCGCTGCTGGTGCCGGGGCACTTTATGCTAGTCCTGCATTACATGCCGTACTACTGCGATTGGACGCTCTTCATGGAGATGGTCGCTACGGAGCCAGAGTCTCTTGGGCCGATGCTGGACCGCTGCACGGACTACTCCGTCGACACCCTGACCGCCATGGCGGCTACGGACGCGCCAATGCTGATGGCGCACGAAGACCTCTGCAGCGCTCGCGGGCCGATCTTCAATCCCGAGTTCCTGCGGCGGGAGGTCTTCCCGCGATACCGGCGCATTTACGAACCGGCGATCAAGGCGGGCAAGAAAGTGCTCGCCACCAGCGATGGGCTGATCGAGCCCATCGCGAAGGACTTCATCGCCGCCGGTGCGACAGGCCTGTTCATGGAGGCCGTGAACGACCCCGACCGCATCATCGACGCCGTAGGCCCCGCCGGGCAGATCGTCGGCGGCGCCAGCACGACAACCCTCACGACCGGAACGCCGGCGAGCATCGCCGCCGAAGTGGCCGTCACGCTGAAGAAGGCTCGCCGCCTGAACGGTTTCTTCCTCTGCCTGGGCGGCGAGGCCCCGCAGAACGTACCGGTGGAAAACCTGCAGGCCTACTTCGACGCCTGCCATGCCTGCCGCTAAAGAACGCTAAAGCAGATCGAGCTCGAGGCAAGCGTCAAAATGGTTCTTGAGACCAGGGCAACAACCCGTCGAACAAAGTGTCGAATACAGGCCTGTTGCTGAGTCTATGCGCGTTTCTTGCGCAGCAGGGCGCCCAAGGCGCCGGCGAGAAGCAGGGCCATCGTGGCCGGCTCGGGGATGACGTTCGCCCGCAGGTCGTAGATCACGTCGCCTTCGGAGGTGGTGAACTTGAGCTGGGCGGTCTTGAGCCCCGGCGTGAACGACCCGCCGAAGCCAATCTCGTACTGAGCCGAATTTGTTCCGCCCGCCGTCAGAGTGACCGGCACGGCGCCGGCCGCGTAGAACAGTCCGCGGTCTTCGCCGTACATCCCGATCTGGCTGACGTTGATCGTGCTGCCGGCCTGGCCGGTATTGGACAGCGTGATGTACTGGGACACTCCGGCATCCAGCACGGCCACATTGCCAAAATCGATCAGGCTCTCCGAGGCCGGCGCGGCCGTCAGTTGCGGGTCCAGTGCGATATACGACACGCTCAGGTTGTCCAGATACAGTTCGGGCCACTGATACGTGCCCGTGCTCGAATAGACGCCGAAGCGGATGCTCTGGCCCAGATCGATCTGGCTGGTGCGAATCACGGTCGTATAGTCTTTGCCGACCGTGTCGCCGGCTGCGGGATTCCAATCGCTGGTGCCGCTGTTGTCCCAGAACAACGTGTAATGCTTGAGCCCGCCGTTGGTCTGGACGGGCAGGCCCCATTCGGTAACCACGTTGGTCCCGCCCGACCATCGCGTGTTGTTGGCCTTCCAGGTGGCCGAGTTATTGACGTCGGTCTGCCCGAAGTAGATCAGGGCCCCCACCGAATAGGCGTAGTTGCGGGTTTCGAGGTCGAAGTCGAATCGATAGATCGTGTTCGTTATCTGCCAGACCGTATTGTCCGCCTTGGTCAGCGCGTCGTGAACGATGTACCCGAAGGTGTTCTTGTTGGTGTTGCTGTTGTTGACGGCTAGGCCGCCCAGCCCGCCGGTGGATGTGGCGTTGCTTCCGGTCTGCCCGCCGAGGAATTTCCAATCATCGTAGAGCTTTCCGTTGTCAGCCGTCCCATTATTGGCCGGGATTCCAACGGTCTGTCCGAGAACACCCAGCGAGCCGGGGGTGCTGAAGTCGCCGTTGGTCACGCCCATGTCGGTCCATTCAGCAGCAGCCGGGCCGCACGCCAAAACCGCTACGGCAGTCATCGCGAGCAAACATACAAAGTGTTTCACCGCACAATCTCCTGCTTAGTTGCGTCTTCTTCTCATCAGCAGCCCCACGGCGCCAAAAAGGACCAATGCCATCGAGGCCGGCTCGGGGACGGAGACATCTCCGACCATTGCGCGCAGGTTGTAAATCACGTCGCCTTCGGAGGTAGTGAACTTGAGCTGGGCCGTTTTAAGCCCCGGCGTGAACGATCCGCCGAAGCCGATCTCGTATTGAACTGAATCCGTCGCGCCGCCGGTCAACGTGACGGGCACGCTGCCGGAGGCATAAAACAGCCCGCGGTCCTCGCCGTACATGGCGATTTGCGTTATGTCGATCTTGCTGCCATCCGTGCCGGTGTTCGAGAGAGTAACGTAGTGCGAAACGCCCTCCTGAAGCACGGCGATCTGCCCGAAATCGATCGTGGTTTCGCTAACCGGGTCGGCCGTCAATTCCGGAACCGGAACATCGCCCCACTTGGTCACCGACACATTGTCGATTGTCACGCTGCCAGAACTGTAGCTGGTCCTGACGGAAGTGCCGAAATCGACCCACAAGGCCTGCCCGATATTCGTCTGGTTCGCGTAATAGGCTATATTGTACGCGCCATAGATATCGACAGGGAGCGGATTGGCGGCGCTGTAAAGCCCGGAGTTGTCCCAGATCAGGACGGCATGTCCTGAGCCGGGAAAGTTTCTGTTGTCGGTGAGCCAGTTCGTTCCATTCCAGCGTGCGCCGCACCATGTCGCATTGGTGCCGGGCGTGCCGGTATGGAACCCCGACTGCACTTCGTAATTTGCCCCCGTGATCGTCCAGTCAAACTCCAGCTTATACGTGGCGTTGGAGATGGTCTCGGAAAGCGGATCGCTGTAGAGATATCCCGCCTGAAGCTTCTGGTCCACGCTGCCGCCAGGGCCGCTGCCATGATAGATGACCCCTTGGCCGCCGCTGATGGCCACATATCCGCTGTTGTAGGTCGACCCGCCGGCATTCCAGCCGGAACTAGGACCAAACGAGTAATGCGAGTTGGATCCGATATTCGAGTAGGCGCCGCTCGAACTCGAAAAATCGCCGTTGACCAACCCCATGTCCAGCCATGTTGCCGCATCGGTTCGAGCGCATGCAAACACCGTCACCGCAGCCGCCCCCATGGCTAGCCAAATGATGCGCTGCATCGCCTTTCTCCTAAGCCTATCCGAAATATCCGATGGCGCAGGCTTTCCAGCCTGTGATTCACAGCCTGGAAAGGCCGTGCCACCCAGAAATCCGGAGGTCAAATGCCAAATGGGATGACCGCTTCTCTCAAGCGGTCCGGCAACTCCTGATGCCGAACTCCTCTGCTCACTGGAACAAAATGCACTATCCTGCTAATAGTGTACGGCCAATAAAAGAATTGTCAAGCAAAAAACAGCGTCCGATTGGCATATATTTTTCGTTCCCGAGGTTGACGGGCCTCGGTGGCGATATTATCGAGAAGTCCGCCTTTTCCGCAGCAGTACGGCCAACCCGCCCGCCAGGAACAGCGCCATCGTGACCGGCTCGGGGATGACATTCACCTGCAAATCGTAGATCACCTCGCCTTTGGCGGTGGTGAACTTGAGCTGGGCGGTCTTGAGCCCCAGCGTGTACGCCCCGCCGAAAACGACTTCATAGATCGAAAACTCGCCGCCATTGATGTGGGCGGGCACGTCTCCGATGGCATAGAACAAGCCCCGGTCTTCGCCGTACATTCCGATCTGGGTCACATCCAGGACGCTTCCGGCCGGGCCGTCGTTCTTGATCTTCACGTAATGCGATTCGCCCGCTTCCAGCACGTTAACCGAGCCGAAATCGATCAGCGTCCCCGATACCGGATCGGCCCCGAGGACGGGCTCGGGCGGGGCTTCCATGAACACCTGCAGGTTGTCGAGGTACAAATTGCCCGAATAGGTCCCACTGCCGACGGGGCTCACGCCCACGCGCAAGGCCTGTCCAATGGTGCGATTGTTGGTGTAGATCGCCGAACATACGATCCCATTGACGACCACGGGACTTGTGTAGCCTTCGCCTGCTCCTCCGGCAGAGGTTATTGCGCTGTTGAGGCCGAATGTCTCGGTCTGGGTGCCTGTATTGTCCCAGTACAAGTTGACGTGGGTCCATGTCGCGCTGGTGCCCACACCCGAAGAATTGGCGAAGTTGACATCGGCAGGGGCCACCCACTTGCTCCCGGTGTCGCCCCAGATGCTGCTGGTCACGTCGCTATAGGTGCCGATGGTTCCAGTGCTGAATCCGTAGACCAGTTTGTACATGCTTCCGGTGGTGCGATACCAGAAGTCCAGGAGGTATCGGCTGGAACCGACCGTGACGCCCGACAATGCCTCGGAGGAAATGTATCCGGCGTCCTTCTTGTTTGAAAGCGACGTGAAGCTGATATTGGCAACCTGACCGTGGGTACCGAAGTCCACGGTATCGTTGACCCTCGAAGCGCTCGACATGGAACTATAGCTGGCCGTCCCTGCCGCGAATTGCCATCCCGGCAGGATATCTTTGGCCACGTCGCCCGCGTAATCGTTGGCCGTTCCGCTGAGGCCGGCACGGCCGCTATCGTTCCAGGAAGTATCCGTTCCGGAGATTTCAAAGGTGCTGTTGAAGGCCTTGTTGGTGGTCCATGTTACTTCTGCACGGGCGGCCCCGCAGAGCAGCCCAACAACGGCACCTAACGCTAAAACGCACGTGAAATGACGCACGGCTCTCTCCTTCCGAACGAAAACGGCACCTTCTTGCCTGACCCAGCCTGCTCCTCTGCTGCCGACCGGGCCTCCACTCACCTATTCCTATTGACAACTAACTAATTGATAGGGTACCAAAAGTCGCTTCTTGTGTCAATCAGAAAAGAGGCAATCTGGGGCTTTTTATACTATTGAATAGCTGCGCCGCCATGGCACAGCGGCCGCATGCCTACGCTGCTAGGGCCCTCGGCGCGTCTATTTCGGCGACAGCGCCACGGTCGTCTGGAAGTTGTACGGGCAGCCGCAGCCGCTCGAGGCTTCGGGCATCAGCAGCAGTCCGCAGGCGGCTACCATGTTCACGTAGCAGCCCGGGCGCACGCCCACGAACTTGTGGAAGTCGGCCGTGCTGGTCGTGTCTACCAGGCCCGGATTGCCCGCGCGGTAGAAGAGCATGTTCTCAGACGCCGAAACGGTTCCGCAGCCGCCGAAGCCTGCGCCCCACTTCCACGGTTCGCTGCCGGTCGAGCGTTTCTCCCCGCTGCGAATGTCGTAGGCGAACGGCTCGTCGTAGACCCACTTGCCGGTGATAACTGGAGCGCGTACAAACGCGCTGCAGTGGTGCATCGGCTGATTGCCCACCACGCTCCAGAGCTTCTTGAGGCTGTCCCCTTCGGCGCCGAAGGCGGTCATGCCGGTCATGCTGGCGGCCAGCAGGATGCCCTTGCCCAGGCGCAGTTGCTGGTAGTCCGAAAGCCCGTCATCCACCTGCGACTTCTCTTTTCCGTCGGCCAGGCTCAGGATCTTGATCTTGCCCTTGAGCGGCGCTTCGGGCGTGGGCTTGGGCGGCGGCGGCCGTCGCCCGCGGCGGCTCCTGGCGGCCGCCACTTCCGGCACGCTGACGCGGTCGATGAGGTAGACCTTGTCGGCCGCCAGGGCAATGCCATTGTGCGGCACGACGTCGGCGGCCGCGTACACCCACTTCACCGCGCCGGTCTTCTTGTCGACGCCGAAGATGTACTTGGATTCCTTCGCCAGGCCGATGATCCCCAGCACCTGCCCCACCATCGGGCCGGTGTAGTCGTCGCCTTCGCTGGCGTAATCCCAGCCGTGGGCGAGGGCCTTTGGCGAATCGTTCCAGGCCACCACCGAGCCGACGATCGTGTCGCCCTGGCTGGCCATGTAGCCCCAGATCAGCTGTTCGGCGGGACCGGCCTTGTCCAACGCGAGGTGGCGGGTGACAGGGTCGATCGCCTGACCATTGACGATCATCAGCGCCCGCGCGTTGGCCAGGCGGTAGCTGGCCGTGTTGGCAAACTTGTACGTGCGCTTGTTGACGCTCTTGCCGTCATCGCTGGAATTGAGTATGGCGCCGAAGGTGAAGTCCGTCGGCTTCTCGCCCGTGAGTTTGATCACGTCGTTCCAGGCGATCTTGACGAGCGTGGTGCCGGGCAAAGCCGTGGCGGTGACCGCCGGAGCTTTGGCCAGCGGCCCGGACGCGACGCGCGGCTTCGGGTCTTCCGCCGATGCCGGCACAACGATCAGGTGGAAGGCGCCACTTCCATAGAGCCCGTCGCGCTTCTGGGCGGATCGCATGTCGAAGAACAGCTCCCAGGCGTCGCCGCGCACGGGCAGGCTTTCAGGCTGGGCGTTGGTCACTTTCGTGTCGGGGGCTGTGAGCGTCAGTTCCAGACCGTCGGCGGCAGCGGCGATCTGCACGCTGGCGCCGCCGTCGAGCTCGATCTTTCGCGAAGCCGCAAGCGGAAAGACCGGTTGAGCGGCGGGGATGTGGTATGTGTTCTTGATGGCGCCGGTGCCGGCGTCGAAACGCAGGCACAGATCGCCTGTGGTGACGTAGACGCTGTCGTCGTCGGCCACCATGTTGCCGCCCCAGATGTCCACCACGCGGCGCTGCACCGCCGGCAGATCGCGCGTCCAGAGCTCGCGGCCGTTGTAGGCGTCGGCGGCGATGATGCTGTGCTGGCCAAGGATGAACATGCGGCCGTTGCTGGTGACCGGCGCGGTGCCGCGCAGATGGCGGTTCATGATTCGCGAGGGTCCGGGCTTGCCGAACCACAGCACCTGGAGGGGCCACTTGACGTTGGCGTCGCCGGAGGAGGCGCTGTTGCCCGCGTCGGCGTATTGATGGTTCCACTCGGTCGCGCCGGGCAGCTTGCCGCGGACGGCCTTCTGGATGCCGCCTGCCAGCGGGCCGCGCGTCAGCGGGTCAGCCTCGATCCATTGCCCCGTCACGGCCGGCAAGGCGTACGCCGCTCCGCCGTAAGGACGCAGCACGCGCCCCACCGCGGCAGGCTTGAAGCCGCCCTGTTGAACGACCACGAGATTGGCGAAGTAATCGCCATAGGGAAGATCGCCGGCCGGAACATGATGCACGGCCACGCGCGTGCCGTACAGGCCTGCGGCCGAGAGCTTCTCACGAGCGGCGGCGACCTTCTTTTCATCCGGTTCTGCGCAATAGATCATGAGCTTGGACTGATACGCCAATTCAACGGCCAGACTTCCGTCGCCGGCGCCGATGAGCAGGCAGTAACCGGCGGTCAGTTTGGAGTCTTTGAGGATCTGCCCGGCAACCGGATCGGCCGTGCCCGTCGCCGGCTCCCTCAGGGCCGGCTTTTGCACCTGACCCGCGCCGCCTGCGCCGAAGCAGTAGATCTTTCCGGCGGTGGTGCTGACGATCAGCTTTCCATCGGCCACGGCCAGGCCGCGGGCCTCGCCATCAACCGGCGCGCTCCAGAGCACCTTGCCGTCCTTGGCCGACAGCACGGTAACGTTCTTGTCGCTGCCGGCGACCACCGCGTTGCCGGAGGCGATCAGGCACACGACATCCTTGACCGGCGCGGACCACTTGGCCGCCAGGCCGGGCACGGCCATGGCCGACACGTCGGCCTCGCCGCCAACATAGACGGCGTCTGGCGCGACGGCGGCGACGGTCTTGCCTCGCTGGGCGCCCATCGCCTTGGACATGTCCGGCGACCAGATCGTCACTGAAGCCGCGCGCGGCCGAAACGCCGGGCTGGCCACGCCGGGCAGATTCTCGTTGCCCTTGTCAGGCCCCTGACCGGTCACGGCTGCGTTGGTCCCGGCGATGATCCACGCGAAGGCGCCGATGCCTTTGAAGGATCCGCCGTTGCGGTCGGTCATGCAAATCGGCCCGCGACCAGCCGGGAAGATCAGGTTGTTCGCCGTCGCGGCCATGTACCCCTGCGGCGTGAAGTCGGCATTGGGCTGCGTCCTGGAGATCACGCTTCCGTCGGAGGCCTTCAGGGCAACGAGCCACACGCCGTCCATCGGCCACATGCCGGCCGTGAAGTACACCGTGCCGTCGACGACCACCAGCCCGCTGCGCAGCGGCCAATGGCCGATCATCTGCTCGTTGCCGATGATGCGATGATCCGACGGACCACCGCGGACTTTCCAGAGGCACTTGCCGTCGGTAGCCGCGAGGCAATACACCATGCCGTCGTCGCTGGCGACGTAGACCTTGCCCTCGACGACCTGTGGGGCGAATCGCACGGGGCCTTCGGTGTAGAACGTCCAGCGCGTCTTGCCGCCGGCCATCTCGATGGCGCGGACCGTGTGCTCGCTGCTGGAGCCGACGTACATCACGCCGCCGGCGATGACGGGCTGGGCGGCATAGTCGAAGTCCATCATCAGGCGCTCGCGCACCGGCTCCGGCCACGCCGGGGCCGGAGCGGCGGAAGTGTGCGTCCACTGAAGATTCAGTCCCGCCGGCAGAACGTCGGCCGTATAACCGCTGTGACCGACATCGCCGCGATACGCCGGCCAATCGGCGGCGGAAAGCGGAAAGGTGATGGTAATCAAGACCAATGACGCAACATAAAAACGCGATCGCATGAGAACTCCTTTGGAGTGCGGCAGCCAAGGCCGCCGCGTTCCATAAGCTGCCCAGAGTATAACCCGCCTTCTTGCCGGCACGGTCAACGATCTTTGCCCGTAGCACGGGCGTCCCGCCCGTGAGTAGCATGGGCGTCCCGCCCATGCTCCCTGTTGTGTGGCACGGGCGTCCCGCCCATGCTCCCCGAACGGTCAGGGACACGCACAACGGAGTTGTGCGTGGCACCCATCTCACCATGCTCCTGAGGATATCGGCTGTTGCAGTGGGCGCGCATTTCGTGCAGACTGGTCGCTCCCAAGGCGAGAACCCAGCCATTGAGATGGCTGGGCTTAGAGACAGGAGAACGCCATGGACCCGCAATACCGCCACTTTGACGTGCACCCCAAAGTTGTCCGCGCCAACACTGAATGCATGGTCACCATCCGCCCGCTGTATCCGCACGCGGCGTTTCCCGTCGACTACAAGTGGGAAGTGATGGCCGTCTCGCGCGAGCGGGTGATCGACCGCACCAGCTATCAAAGCGTCGGAACGCGCCCGGCCGTCACGCTTCAGGACGGCACGCTGAGCTTCACTTACCGCTTCGAGGGCGAGCAGGAGCACCGCTTCCGCATCCAGGGCGGCAAGGGCGAGCACACGATCGTCCGCGGCGACTTCAACGTCTACTCTCTCGATGCCGACCTCTAC
>JAJFVE010000190.1 GCA_021371965.1 Planctomycetaceae bacterium | reverse complement strand
GGCGACGTTCCGGTCCAGAAAACGTGTCAGGTTGCCGCCGAACCCCTCGGCGACGCGGGCGATGAAGTTCTTCAAACGCCGCGCCTTGATGTTGAAGTACCCTGCCGGGCGGATCAGGGACGCCAGCTTGCCCGGCGGCATCTCGTGCAGGACGTTCACGTCCATCGCGCCGGCGGCCTTGAGGTTCGCCAGCGCCCGCGAGACATTGGCCCAGTTGGTGTTCTGGGTGAGGATGGCCCCGACGCACATTTCAAGCGTGGTCTCGCCCGGCCACCAGTTCTGGTGACCGAACCGCCGCCGCATCGCGGCGTACATGGCAAGGAGTCTTCGCGTTTCTTTGCGCATGCTCTCTGTTATGCGCGCGAGAGACGCGCAGAGCAAGCTCCGCCGCTGACTTCGCGTTTCCGCATCCTGCTAAGGTTAGCGGTCGAGCTTGCCCAACGGGTCTTTCCCTGAGCGTATCGCCTTCAGCGATTAGGCTCCCAGAACCCGGGAATATAGCGTCCGGGCGGATACTGCGGGGGAACCCAATGGGTTCCTGCCGGCGGGATGGTCCAATACCCCTGAGTCCAGTTATACTGGCCGCCATTCCATTCCCAATGCCCGCCGATCCAGACGTAATTGTTGCCGGGGGCTGGCGGAACGTTCTCGGGGTAGGGCGGCGGCGGCTGCGGGGCGTTGTAAACCGGCGGCGGATAGTTGTGCCCGGGGTTGTAATCCTGCGGAGGCACGGAATATCGGTCTCCATGCCGCCCCAGGTGAATATCCAACGCGTAACTATTCCCGACAACCAGCGCCAGCAACGCCAACCCGCTGATTGCCGCAAGATAGACTCTCAGATGCCTCACGAGACTCCCTCCAAATAAACCGTGTGTAAAAACCCCTTCTGAATCATCGTAGGCTGCGATGGCCGACGACAGCGGGATTATTGAGCTTCATCAGTCAGCGGTCGTCCGTCCGGCCTTCTTCAGGATGGCCTTGGCGGCCGCGGTGTCGGGCGCGGGGCCATTCTCGAAGACGTTCTCGCCCCAGGTCTGGTTCTCCTTGGGGATACGGTTCATCCGCAGCGGACCCTGGGCGATGTTGAAGACCAGATTGTCCGCCACGTTGAAACCCTTGGAACCCTGGTCGAGGTACAGGCCGAAGTTGGCGTACCCGCGCGGATACGGGCTGCGAGGCACGTCGCGGATCACGTTGCCGCGGATCGTCGAGTTCGGCTGAGCGCCCAGCGTGTAGATGCCCCCGCCGTCGCCGAGCATGTTCATCACGTGATGCACGAGGTTGAACTCGATGGCGTTGTCGCGGCAGACGGTCGGGGTGTCACCCCACTGCCAGCCGACCGAGATGCCGCTGTAGGGCAGGTCGCGCACCTCGTTGTGACGGATCACCGTCCCGCGGCTGAACCCCGCCCAGATGCCCACCGCCCCTTGGTAGTCCAAGGCGCAGCGCTCCACGAGGTTGCCCTCGACGCGATTGCCCGTCGCCACCGTCGTCTCGTCGCTGACGGCCGAGCCTATGCAGACGGCGCCGCCACCGATGTCCTGGAACTTGCAGCCCTCGATCACATTCCCGCGGCACCGCTCGCCGAGGTCCACCCCGGCCCCGCCGACGAAGCTCACGCTGCACTGCTTGAGGCTGCAGCCCTCTGCGCCCCGCCAACGCAGGGCTGCCTCGATGCCCGGATACGGATGCTGCTTGGCGTCGCGCTGGGCGATGTAGCGCCCAGCCTGGAAGCCATGGTAGCCGAACGCCGGCGGCGCCCAATCGGCGTGCTGGAACGACAGGCCGCGGAAGTGTACGTTGCGCACGGGGTCGCCCGGCATGCCCGCAATCTCTACCAGCCGGTCCAGCACGGGTGCAACGGCCTGGGCTGACCCTGGGACCTGGCCCGGCAGAGGCATGTAGCTCAACTGCCCGCTGGTGCGGTCGAGGTACCACTCGCCCGGTTCGTCCAGCAGCTCGCGGGCGTTCTCGAAGTACGCCCGCAACGTCGGCACGGCCGCGTTCTGCTCCAAGGCCGGAAAGTGAGGCCCGGCCAGTGAGACCATCTGCCCGCCCGCAGACGCCGCCTCCAGGCGCTTTCGCCCGACGTCCCAGTGGCCGAAGAACACCAGTTCAACATCAGAGACGTTCTTCCAATCCGCCACCCCGCCGTTGAACCAGATGCGGTAGCTGCTGAGGCTGCGCGGGAGGATCGCCTTTTTGATGTTGGTCTGGCCCGAGCGGGCGCGAACGGCCCGGCGACCGTCGACGAAGAGCTGGCGAAAATACCATTTGCTCCCTCGCGCGGCAGGCACGTCGGCGGTCCATATCTTGCCGTCGGCCTTGAAGGGCCCGACATGCCGCCCGCCGCTGATCACCACCGCCCCGCCATCGGCGGCGTAGGTCACGCTATGCTCAGCCGTGCCGGAATCTTCCGCCCCCAGCATCAGCGGCGCCGCAAGTTCATACACACCCGGAGCGATCAGGACGGTGACGTCTTCCTTCAGCCCGGTAGCGATGAGTTTGCGGACCTCCTGCTGCGCGCGGGCCAAGGTGGCAAACGGCGCTGCCTTGGTGCCCGCCGCCGTATCGGCGCCCTTGGTGCTGACGCAGATCTCCCCGGCCCCGGCCGTCGTCGCAATCATGCAGCCAGCCGCAACAGCCAGAAGCCCTGTCCAGATACGCGTTGTCTTATTCGTCATCGTCCAAACCTCTTGAGTGATCAGAATTACAGCAAGTGAAACCCCATACTGTCCTCCGCAGGACGAGAAAAACCTATCCTTGAAGATCTCCAGAATCACAACTGGTCTTTGAGTTGAATGCCCAGTTCACGTGCAGCGTGTTCGTACATCTTGTCGGTCTTCCTGTGCAACCCACGCTTGAAGCGATGAAGCAGGCAGTTCTCTAGAACCGGCAGGTGCCGCTTGAGAAACTGCCGGGCCGCCTCCTGGTGCTTTAAGTTCTTATCCCCGGTCAATATCTTCAGGGCCTGCAAAACCAAGCTGGGACAAGCGGAATAACCGACAGGGTATATCTCTCCGCATACCATGCAAAGCTGCGTCCCCTGGGGATACCAGAATTTGGTGAGTACTCCAAGGATGGCAGCCGTGGGAACATCCGGGAGTATTTCGCTGTCCTGATGGCCATTCGGGTCGAAGCACTCACTGTAGATCGTATTTTGACAATACGTGCAAACGGCGGAGCCATCCCTATCCGGCACAAAGACAAAAACGGCGTCACAGACTGGACAGAGCGCCCTCATGATTTCTTTGAGCCGGTCGTCGTCGATGTCTCGAAGCCGGGACGAAGAAGATCGAAATGATTCTGCAAATCGAAGGAATCGCGATTCCTGATCATCTGGTTTGTCCACGCTGGTATCCCTTAGACTGTTCCACCATTGAGTCTACTACGACCGGACAAGCGGAACCAACAATCGTCTGGGATTTTGCAGACAATGTCTGCAAGATCCGCTGTCGCAATGCGCCCCTTGAAGATTCGGCAGACAGTGTCTGCCGAATTTGCCGGACACTGTCTGGCATTTCCTGTCTCCTTTGTTCCCTCCGCTCCCTCGGCGGCTCATAATCCAAACGCCACACGGCGCAGGGGCGCGGGTTGAACATAGGCGAAAGGAGAGCATGATGCTCCGAATTGCGTTGGCAATCGCGGGCCTGCTTCTGCTATCTTCCTCGGCCATGGCACAAGAACTCTTCGTTTCCACGCGCGGCGATGATTCCAATCCCGGCTCCCGGGAGAAACCTCTGGCGACGCTGGACAAGGCGCGGGCGATGGTCCGCTCCATCAAGCGAAAGGCGCCCCAGCCGATCACTGTCAGCCTGCTGGCCGGCACGTATTACCTGCCGCAGACGTTCAAGCTGACGGCGGCTGACTCCGGCAGCAAAGATTCGCCGGTGGTCTATCGCGCGGCCGAGGGCGCGAAGGTCGTCATCAGCGGCGGGCGGCGGCTGGAGCTTGCGTGGAAGCCCTGGAAGAACGGGATCTTTAAGGCCGCTGTGCCCGCGGCCAAAGACGGCGCCTGGCCGTTTGAAGAGCTGTTCGTCAATGGCAAGCGGCAGATTCTGGCTCGCTACCCCAACTATGATCCCAAGGGCGGCAACTGGGGCGGCCACTCGGCCGACGCCGTCGGCCCCGAGCGTGTGAAGACCTGGCGCGACCCGGCCGGCGGCTATATGCACGCCCTGCAGCGGCACCTCTGGGGCAGCCAGCACTATGTCATCACCGGCGTGAAGGACGGGCAGGCCGTGCTCGAAGGCGGCTGGCAGAACAACCGCATCACGCCGCCGCACGAGCTGTACCGCTTTGTCGAGAATGTGCTCGAAGAGCTCGACGCGCCGGGCGAGTGGTACCTCGACCGCAAAAGCGGCACGCTGTACCTCATGCCGCCCCTGCGCGCGGGCAAACCGCTCGACCTGGATGGCGCCGTCGTCGAGGCCCCGGTGCTCGAGACGCTCGTCGAACTGGCAGGCTCGAGCGAAAAGCCCGTCGAGTTCATTAGCTTTGAAGGCCTGACGTTCACGCACGCCGCACGCACGTTCATGAAGACCCGCGAACCCCTGCTGCGCAGCGACTGGACGATCTACCGCTGCGGGGCCGTGCTGGCCGAGAACACGCACGACTGCGCGATCCGCAATTGCACCTTCGACAGCGTCGGCAGCAACGCGATCTTCGTCAACAAGCACAACCTGCGATTCGAAGCCTCCGGCTGTCACATCTTCGCCGCCGGCGCCAGCGCGATCTGCTTCGTCGGCAGCCCCAAGGCCGTGCGCGAAGCCGAATACAACTTCGACCACGCCGCCGCGCCGCGAATGGACCGTATGCCCGGCCCCAAAGCGGACCTGTACCCCGCGCAGTGCCGCGCGCACGACAATCTCATCCACGACATCGGCGTGTTCGAGAAGCAGGTCGCCGGCGTTCAGATCGCCATGGCCGAGGAGATCACCGTCTCCCACAACAGCATCTATCGCATCCCGCGGGCGGGCATCAACATCGGCGATGGCTGCTGGGGCGGGCACGTGCTGGAGTTCAACGACGTCTTCGACACGGTGCTGGAAACCGGCGATCATGGCTCGTTCAATTCCTGGGGGCGCGACCGCTTCTGGCCCAAGGGCCCGGCCGAGATGTCGCTCTGGGACGCGCGCAAGACCACCATCATCCGCAACAACCGCTTCCGCTGCGACCACGGATGGGATATCGACCTCGACGACGGCTCGTCGAATTACCACATCTACAACAACCTCTGCCTTCACGGCGGGCTCAAGCTGCGAGAGGGCTATTACCGCACGGCCGAGAACAACATCATGGTCGACAACTCCTTCCACCCGCACGTCTGGTTCGCCAACAGCGGCGACGTGTTCCGCCGCAACATCGTCTTCGCGCCATACAAGCCCATCCACGTGGCCGCCCCCTGGGGCAAGGAAGTCGACAACAATCTCCTGCACGCCCCCCGCAAGAAGCCCACGCCCTGGACCAAAACTGGCTCGGGGCGCGACAAGAACTCGCTGACCGGCGATGCGATGTTCGTCGACCCCGCCTCCGGCGACTACCGCGTGAAGGAAGGCTCGCCGGCGATGAAGCTGGGGTTCAAGAACTTCCCGATGGACCAGTTCGGCGTCGTTAGCCCCGCGCTGAAAGCCCAGGCCTCCACGCCCAGGCTGCCCGCGCCTGCCAGGGCCGGGGCCGACGAGGAACCCGAAACCCTCGCCTGGATGGGCGCCACGGCCCGGCCGGTCAAGGGCTACGAGATCCTCTCGTCGCTGGGCCGCAGCGAAGAAATCGGCGTGGCGCTGACGAAAGTGCCAGAGGACAGCGCGGCCGCCAAGGCGGGATTTGCCCCGATGGATGTGATCCTCAAGATCAGCGGCAAGCCGGTCAACTCGCTGACCGCGCTGACCAAAGCCGCCCCGCCCGGCAAGACAGTGACAATCTCCCTCCGCCGCCGCAGCGGTGAGATGATGACCATCAAAGCGGCGCTGTGAAGAGAGCGAAGTTGGCGGCGGGGCTTGCCCCGCCGCTAATGAGCACCGAGAACTCTCCTCTTCACGGGCGTGCGTGTATAATAACTAACGGCATTTGTTTCCCCGCCGCCGATAGACTACACTAGGTGTACTATCAGAAGAGGACTTATGATGAACACCATCCTTGCGCTGGGTCTGGGCACCCCCGAGATCATTCTAATTCTGGTCGTGGCGCTGCTGCTGTTCGGCGGTAAGAAGCTGCCCGAACTCGCCCGGGGCCTCGGCCGCGGTCTGCGACTTTTCAAAGACGAAATGAACGGCGTCAAGAACTCCCTCGACGACACCACCACCCCCCAGACGAAAGAACCCGAGCACAAATCCGAACCGCCGGTCAAGTAGGGAACCGGGCAAAAAGCTGGTCATGCTTTGGTTGTTGATACGCCCGCTCTTTCAACATTGCAGCCCAAGTTACTGAAGAAGCTCCTGATCTTTGCCTCATCAATTTGACCGGACACCTTAACAGGTGTATCGTCGCACGCGAGATCATGCCAACTGAGAAGCATTGTTTGATCCGTGTACGCCTTTATATGGTCGAGCACTTCCCATATGGCATGCGACTTCAGCAGGCGAACCAACTCCTGAAGGTTCTCTGCGGTTGCGGGCAGATGAAACGTGTAAGGCTTGGGCCAAAGAGTACACCTCCGCACCTCAGGGACATCCACGGGCTGCAAGGCCTGTAAGACGATACGAACATCTTCTGCGATTCGAGTGCCCTCAATAAAGATGACCGAGCCTTCCGGAAGCAATTGATGCAGATACTTGAAGAAGGCGCGCCTATTCTTTGGTCCCTTGAAGATCCGGCGATCGGGCCCGAGATCACCGACTTTCGGCCTCTGTCTTCCTCTTCCGAACATGACTACCTCTGTCTTTTGGGTATTGCACTATCCCAACTCCACCTCTTCCCGCCGCTTCTTTCGTTCCACCAGCAGCCACGCCAGCAGCACGCCTAGTTCGTAGAGAAGCTGCATGGGGATGGCCAGCATTAGCTGGTCGATGGGGCTGGGGGATGGCGTCACGACGGCGGCCACGAGCAGCACGGCTACCACCACGTGGCGGCGGTATTTGTTGAGGCCTTTGACGCTCACGAGGCCGACCTTGGCCAGCACCAGCACGGCCAGGGGCAATTGGAAGCACAGGCCGAACAGCACCATCGTCCATGTCACGAAGTCGATGTAGTCGTCCAGACGGAGCATCATCCTGACGTTGATCTGGTCGCCAAACCAGATCAGGAACCGGTACATCGGCTCGGCCATGACGAACATGAAGAACAGGGCGCCCGTGATAAACAGGGCGGCCGAGAACGGGACCGAGAAATACACGTACCGCCGCTCACGCTTGTACAGCCCGGCGGCGATGAACTTCCAGAGCTGCCAGCATATCCACGGCGCCGCGAGCACCAAGCCGGCCACCAGGCACACCTGGAAGTAGATGGAAACCGGCTCAACAAGGGTGAACGCGACAAACTCGGCGGGCTTGTTCAGCGACTGCATGATCGCAGTGAAAGGCCTTCGCAGGAACGCCAGCAGCCAGTTGCCCCACCAGAGCGTAAAGCCCATCGCCACCGCCAGGCCGACCATCGCCCAGATCAGGCGGCGGCGCAGCTCTTCGAGGTGATCGCCCAGGCTCATCCTCGGGCCGCCGTCGTCAGCATCGACGGGCACGACGGCGTCGTCCATCCGCGCCAGCGGACGCGCGGGCTTCTCGTACGCCGCCGCCTCGGCCGCACGGGCAGGGACGTCAGCCGGCGGTTCGGGCGCGGGGGCTGGCTCGGGAATCAGGTCGTCATGGTCGCTCAGGTCATCCACGATAAGAGTATAGCACGCCCCCCGTACCGTCGCACGGTCGTCTCGCCCGTGAGTCCAACGGCCATCTTGGCCGTTGCCCATTCCTGCACGGCCGAGACGGCCATGCGACTCATGGGCAAGACGCCCATGCAATGCGAGTAAAACTGCAGGTGCGACGATTTTCGTCCGATAACTCCTACATGCGGCATGGCTGTTCGTGTCGCGGACATCCTGTCTGCGAGTCCGGCGGGCGTCTCGCCCGCGGACTCAAGACTGCCATAGCGAGGGCAGGATGCCCTCGGCACGCGCGGGCGATACGCCCGCGACACGAGAAACCGCGGCCGCTTTTTTGAGGAGCCTGGCGATGTCGGTCAAGCGCACGATCACTCTGGAGAAAGACGGCCACACGTACCTCTTCACGTACGCCCCCGGCAGCGAGAACCAGATCATCGACGAACTGATGCGCCTGGCTGACGACGAGCAGTGCAACCTCGACTGGATGGACGCCGCCTCGCTAAGTTTCCAGGTGGCCCAGGGCGTGGTCGACCTGGCCGCCGCTGCGGCTATCCTGCAGACCGAACCGTAGCCGCACGCGCGGCCGGCCATGGAAGGCCCGATGCACGATCTACCCATCATTCAGCAGTTCCTCGATTACATCGCCAAGCAGCGTAACTTCTCCGAGCACACCGTCCGCTCGTACCTGGCCGACGTGACACAGTTCTGCTGCTTCCTATCAGCCCGCGCCGGCGGCGAGGCGGGGCTCGTGCTGACATCTGAGGACTTGCCCGTGCCGCAGGACGTGCCCCTGGAGGGGATGGCCGATCAGTTGCTCGACGTGACGCCGGTGACCGTGCGGGCGTACTTGGCGATGCTTCGCAGCAGCCAGTACTCCAAGGCCACCACCGCCCGCAAGCTGGCGTCGCTGCGGAGCTTTTACAAGTATCTCGTGAGGGGCGGGCAGTTGCAGGCCTCACCGGTGAGCATCGTGCGCACGCCGCGCCAGGACAAGCGCCTGCCCAAGTGCCTCGACGTGCAGCAGATCAACGCCCTGCTGGAAGCCCCCGACACGCACACCTTCCTGGGCGCCCGCGACCGGGCGATTCTCGAGACGATCTACTCCTCGGGCCTGCGAATCAGCGAGCTGTGCGGACTGAACATCGAAGACCTCGACGAGTTCTCCGAGGCCGTGCGCATCCGCCACGGCAAGGGCAAGAAGGAGCGCCTCGTGCCGCTGGGCAGCAAGGCCGTCGAGGCCATCGCCGCCTGGCTCAAGGCCCGCACCGGCGAGTTCGGCCGCGCCGACTTCGGCCCGCTGTTTGTGAACCGCAGCGGCCAGCGCCTGACGGACCGCTCGGTGCGGCGCAAGCTGGACAAGTACCTGCTGATCGCGGGCATCCCGCTGAGCATCAGTCCCCACGCCTTGCGGCACAGCTTCGCCACGCACATGCTCAACGCCGGGGCGGACCTGCGCTGCGTGCAGGAGTTGCTCGGCCACGCGAGCCTCTCGACCACGCAGATCTACACCCACCTGACGACGACCCGCCTGAAGGAAGTCTACGACAAGGCGCACCCCCTGGCGGCGAAGTAAGACGCTGGGCGCGCATTCCAGCAATTCTTCTAGCTTGACGCCACAGCCCTTGCGGTGATACTGAATCCTCATGTTGAGACTTGGCAATCTTTGGGTCGCTGCTGTGGCTGTGGTTCCCATACTGGCGCTGGCGAGCGATGGACAAGAGGCTCGGCCCATTGTCGGGGCGATTCGCTGGGACGCATGGACGGGCGGCGATGTCACCGCGCAGGTTGAGCGGACGCTGGGCCCTCGGCAATTTCACCACCGCCTGCCATGGTTCGCCAGCGTCGCCGCCGATGGGCGCGTGCACATCGACGGTGGCGGTCAGGCGATCATGGACCAGGAGATCGCTTTTGCCGCCAAGGCCGGCCTGGACTACTGGGCCTTCCTGCTGTATCCCAAACACAGCTCAATGAGCGTGTCGCTGGCGAATTACCTCAAGAGCAAGGAGCGCGGCCGAATCAACTTCTGCGCCATCCTCCATAATTCCTTCGGCGTTGCGGAAAAGGATTGGCCTACAGAGCGCTGGCGCGCGGTAGCTCTGCTCAAGGAGAAGGGCTATCAGACGGTGCTGGGCGGGCGGCCGCTGGTGTATGCCTTTGACCAAGCTTTTCTGGGCGGACTGCACAGTAAGCGATTTGCCGACTTCCTCCGCGCGGCTCGGCAGGAGGGGCTCAATCCATATTGCATCTACATGGGATGGCATCCGCCGTCTGATTACTTCAAGGCATCGGCCAAGGGATTCGACGCCGTCTCGGCATATGCTTGTCCCAGCGACAAGGCAACTTTCGCGGATCTCTGCCAGGTCGTCGAGAAGGGGCAATGGCGGGCGGCCATGGTCGCAAAGGTTCCATACGTGCCGCTAGTGACGACGGGGTGGGACAAGAGGCCGCGCCAGGAGAACCGCGTGCCGTCGTGGGAGAAGGGGCAGAACTATGTGAACCAGAAGGTCTTCCCGGCCGCAGGCACACCGGAAGAGATCGTATCGCACCTGCAGCGTGCGATCGCGCTGGTTCGCGTCAACAAGGCGATTTGCCCAGCCCAAGCGGTCATTGTCTACGCGTGGAACGAACACGACGAGGGCGGGTGGCTCTGTCCGACATGGACGAGCGAGGGCAAACCCAATACCGAGCGAATCGAAGCCTTGAGCAGAGCCCTGAAGAAGTAGGACTTCCCATGCCGGCCCTTGACCCCTGCGCACCACCGGCGATACTGGACGATACATGGCAGACCTCTGTGACATCGCGATCATCGGTCCTGGCAACGTCGGCACGGCGATGGCGGCGCTGGCGGGCAAAGTAGGTTTGCGCGCGGCGCTGGTCCGGCGAGGCCAGACGCCCTCGCCGGCGGAACTCGTCCTGCTGACGGTCGGCGATGACGTGATTGAATCGGTCTGCTCGCAGCTTTCGCGAGCGAAGGCGTTCAAACGCGGCAGCGTCGTGGCGCATTGCAGCGGGGCACTGAGCAGCGAGATTCTCGCTGCCGCGAGGGAAGAATGCGGTTGCCATATCGGGTCGATGCACCCGCTGCAGACGTTTCCGACAGTCGAGGCGGCTATTGCGGCCATTCCGGGATCGTACTGTTTCTGCGAGGGGGACGCTCTGGCTGTCGAGTCGCTCAAGGCATTTGCGGCCCGCATCGGCGCGCGGGCGGTTGTCATGGACAGCGGGGGCAAGGCGCTATACCATGCCGCAGCCGTCATGGCCTGCAACTATCTGACGACGCTGCTGGAGTGCGGGCTGGAGCTGATGGGCGAGGCCGGCATTGAGCGAGAGCTCGCCAAAAAGGCCCTGCTGCCGCTGGTGTGTTCGACGCTGGACAACAATGCCATGCTCGGTCCGGCTGGGGCGCTGACGGGACCGATCGTCCGCGGCGATACGGCGACCGTCGGGCGGCACATGGCGGCGCTGAGGGGACGAACCGCCGCGTTGTACCGCGCGGCGGGACTTAAAACGATTGAACTGGCCCTGAAGAAGGGATCGATAGACGCCGCAAAGGCCGACGCCTTGCGGAAGATACTCAGCGAAGGAAAAGAGGACTGACATGCCCGCGAAGATTATTGACGGAGAACCCCTGGCCGCGAAGATGCTCGAGCAAGTCGCCGCCGACGCCCAGGCGCTGGCCGCGGCTGGCAACAAGCCCAAGCTGGCCGCCCTTCTTATCGGCGACAGCGCCCCGAGCAAGATGTACGCCAAGAGCCAGGCTCAGCAGTGTGCCGCCGCCGGGATCGACTACGAGCTGATCGAACTGCCCGAGAACATCTCGCAGGCCGACGCGCTGGCCCGCGTGCAGCAGATCAACGCCGACCGCTCGATCAGCGGCCTGCTGCTGCTGATGCCCTTCCCCAAGCAGATCGACGCCCGCCTGGTGCAGCAGACGATAGCGCCGTCCAAGGACGTCGAGGGCATGGGACCGGCCAATATGGGCAAGCTCTTCTACGGCGGCGGGATCGTCTCGCCGTGCACGGCCGCGGCGGCGGTCGAGCTGCTCAAGGCCACCGCGGGCAACCTGGCCGGGCTGGAAGTGGTCGTCGTCGGACACAGCGAGATTGTCGGCAAGCCCATCGCGGCGATCCTGCTGCAGAGCCTCAGCGAAAGCCCCACCGTCACCGTCTGCCACGTGGCGACGAAAGACCTGGCATTCCACACGCGCCGGGCGGACGTGGTCTTCGTGGCCACCGGCGTGCCGCAGGTTCGCTGGAACGCCTACAGCCGCAAGAAGAAAGCCGGCGAGAACCCGCCCCTGCCGGACCTCAAGGGCCTCATCAAGGGTGACATGCTCAAAGAAGGCGCCATCGTCATCGACGTGGCGATCAACCGCATTCCCAAGGCGCTGGACGCTGACGGCAACCCGGTCCTCAACGACAAGGGCAAGCCGGCGATGATCACGGTGGGCGACGTTGATTTTGAATCGGCCAAGGAAAAAGTCGGCGCGATCACGCCGGTGCCCGGCGGCGTGGGGCCGGTGACCGTGGCGATCCTCCTGCGCAACACAATCGCCTGCGCCAAGGCCAACGCCTGAGCAGAATCGCCGATTTCTTGGTTGCACAGGCTTTCCAGCCTGTGGCACCTGGCACAGGACGCTGAGAACGTGGCACAATGACGGCCATGAGCGACGAAGCGCCTCGGCGCAATATCAAGCTGGTGATCGCCTACAACGGCGCGGCCTACCATGGCTGGCAGCGGCAGGCGCAG
Organism: Planctomycetaceae bacterium; assembly: GCA_021371965.1. The sequence goes on along the minus strand of JAJFVE010000190.1, from coordinate 46,333 downwards.
GGGCTGGACACTGTCCAGCAGCGCGTCGAGGAGGCCGCCGGGCGGATTGTCGGCCATCATGTCAACGCCATGGGGGCGGGGCGCACCGACGCGGGCGTGCACGCGATGGGACAGGTGGCCAACTTCTACACGACCAATGCGGCTGTGCCGGTAGTGGGGCTGCGACGGGCGATGAACTCGCGCCTCCCGCGCGACATCGCCGTGCGCAGCGCCGCCGAAGTGCCGGAAGGCTTCCACGCCTCTCGCAGCGCCGTGGGCAAGACGTACCGATATCGCATCCACGTCGCGCCGGTGCGGCCGGTGGAATTGTGCGCCCTGGTGTACCACTACTGGCGACCGCTCGATGTCGAGGCCATGCGTGAGGGCGCCATTCGCATCGTCGGCCGGCACGACTTTCTGGGCTTCGCGTCCTCGGCCGAGGAGCGGCAGACGACCGTGCGAACGGTCAGCCGCTGCGAAGTGGCCGAGGATGGCGCTCAGGTCGTCGTGACGGTGCAGGGGGACGGGTTCCTCTACAATATGGTCCGCAACATCGTCGGGACGCTCATCGAGATCGGCCGCGGCCACTGGGCCCCCGGGCAGGTGGACAAGGTTCTGGCCTCATGCGACCGCCGTGACGCCGGCCCGACCGCCCCGCCCGACGGGCTGTATCTGATGTGCGTGCATTATTGAAGAAGCGATCAGCTTTCATCTCTCAGCTTTCAGGTCAGAAGCCAATTACCATCGCTGATCGCTGACAGCCAACAGCTATCAGTCAAAAATGGTCCCGCTGGCTGAGGGTGGGGTGCTGGTCTGGGAAGAGTGTCGGCAGGAGGCGCTTAGCCTGGCCGCTGAGCTTGATGCCGGCGGCCTCGACCGTCTCGAACGGGTCCTGCGTTCCGATGACAAGCTGCACCACGTGCATACCGCCGCGAATGGCATTCTTGCTGGCGGCCGGTTTTGAGACGCTCACGTGGCCGCGGTCGATCTTCAACAGCGCCTGGCCGGTCTGGTCTTCGATAAGCAGGTCGCCTCGCCAGGCGGCCAGTTCGGAGTTCTTCAGCCGCCGCGACAGCTCGCCGGTCATCTTGGCCATGGTCGTCGGCAGATTGATCATCGCGACCATCTCGCCGCCGTTGCGGATGTAGTTGGTCGAGCAACTGCACGAGAGGCGGCGGATGCGGCGGCACAGGTCGCTGTCGTGGTGCAGGCACATGAAGTTGATCTTCTTGCAGCCGTTCTTGTCGGCCAGCACCCGCAGGGCCCGCAGCACCTGATCCGTCTGGCCGGCGAACTCGATCACGTTAACGTCCAGGCCGCCGAAGGAGCAGATGATGTAGCCGTCGAGCCCGGCGTCTTTTCCGGCGGAATGCCCGCGGGCAGGCCAGGCGAAGTGCTTGTTGCCCCACATGAGCATCGACCCGCGGTACGTCGGGCGCACGGCGGTGCCCGTCAGGCGGGCGTGGCAGCGGTTGTAGAGCCGGTCGAACGCGCCCCGCGGCGGGCTCTCCAGCAGCACCGGCTTGGCCTGGGGCTTCTCTGCGGGCAGCTCCGCAACGCCGATCGACCAGTGCATCCCCGCCCATGACCGCACGTACCCGTAGCGATGATAGAAGTCGTGCTTGCCGAAGAGCACCGAGATGTCATATCCGCACGCGCGCATCCGGGTCATGTTGTCATTGCCGGTGAACGTCATAAGACCGCGGTTGCGATACCGCCCGTCGGTGGCCACCGCCCCGATGCCGCCGCATTTCACCCTCGCCGTGCCGACGCGCATGGCGTAGTCCCACACGCCCCAGTGCGTGACGATGTGCCCGTCCATCAGGCCGATCGTCGAGGCCGACCAGTCGTAATGGCTGTTGCCGAAGTAATACTCACGGCAGTATTTCTGCCACCAGTAATATTCGTTGCCGCCGGAGAAGACCTTGCCGGTCAGGTCGTAGATTTCGTCGGCGTGGATCTTCGGGTCCGGGCACATCAACGTCAGCGGGGGACTCTGCGGGTTGCTCATCATTTCTCCTTCGTCGGCTGTATCACCGACGATTTCGTCTGGTGGGTTGCCTGCCACGCTACCGCTTGCAGGGCCTGGGCCTGAGGCTGGCCCAGGTTCGCCACGCTCTTGCCGGCGCTGCTGAGCCTTGCGGGCAGGCCTCGCGGATCGGCATTGTACAGCATCCGGTAGAAAACGCATGCGGCCAAGTACGTGCCCGCGACGGTGGGATGGCTGCCGTCGCCCTGGAAGAGCTCGATGTCCGGATGCCGGCTGCGACAGGTGGCAAACGCCTCGCCGACCGCGGCCATCGCCGCCCCGGCCGACGCCGCCGCGGCCGTGTACTCGCGCGTCAGGGCCTCCTGCGTCTGCGGGGCGTTCTTGCGAGCCCAGGTCTGGTAGAACAGCGGCGTGGCCCCGGCGGCGGAGACATCTTTGGCCAGCAGCGCGGCGAACTTTTGAAAGACCTCCGTCCGCACGAAAGGCATCTGGCTTTGTTCCTGAAGAACGACGAAGTCCCACCGGCCTTGGGCGATCTGCTTTCGCACGCCGGTGCTCTCCCAGTGCCGCTGCAGCGTGCAGCCGCCGGGGGCGTTGATGACGTACTCCAGCGGCCGCGACTGCCTGCCCGCCGCCAGGGCCTTGATCATCGCCGGCAGATCGTTGACGAAGATGTAGCTGTTGCCCACGAACAGCACGCGCAGCGGGCGAATTGTCTTTGCATCCGCGGCCATCAAAGAACCTCCAGGCCGGCCGATCATAAGGATCGCCGCCGTCGCCGCCAAAATCTCAACGAGCGCAATTTTCATGGCGATGTTCCGCATCCAAAAGCAATTGGACAGTCGCGTCGCCGGGAGGTCAATATAGATCGGACAAGTTAGCGGCGGGGCTTGCCCCGCGCGGTTTCTTGGCACCAGGACCGCTGCAGATGTACAGGGAAACAACCGCGCGGAGCAAGCGCCGCCGCTAACATGGCAAGTGCACAGATCAAAAGAAGGACGGGGAAAACTCGGTTGAGCTTTCCCCGTCTCTCCGTATCTTCTGTGTTCTCCGCGATCTCTGCGGTAGATCCTGAGGCAAAGTTTACTCGCTGGTCAGGTAGGCGTAGCGCCCGTTATTCTCTGCCGCGATGCGCTTCATGACGGCCATGGACAGCGGGGTGCTTTGGCCGCAGAGATAGGTGTGGATGCGCACGCTCTTGTCCTGGTTGAGGCGGCGGACGGTCGCGAGCAGTTCGTCGTTATCCGGAAACGCCCCGTCGCTGAGGAAGTGGATCACGCGCGGGCGCTCGGCGCTGCCCTGGCGGAGCACCTGGAAGGTCCGCTCCATCGCCGGCACGGGGTTGCTCAGGCCGTGGGCCTTGACGGCCTGCACGTACTTGTAGGCCTGGTACTTGTTTGCGTCGGTCGCCGGAATCAGTCGGGCAGCGGGGTTCTCGTGCGGTTGACCGTTGTAGAAGATGATGTGGAACTCCTGGCCGCTCCTGAGGCAGCCGAACGAGGCCACCAACTCCCGCTCGATCATCGCCAGGGAATCGCTCATCGAGCCGCTGCGGTCGATGAGATAGACCACCTGGGCCGTCGGGTCCACGTCATGGCCGAAAATGCCGCTCTTGGTGCCCGTCGTCGCGACGTTCGTCGGGGCCGCAGTCTGTACCGACGTTTCAGGCGCCTTGGCGAGCGGCGGGGCAATGCTTTTCTGTTCCTCGCAGCCAACGAGGCAAATGACGGCACCGATTACGCACAGTTTCTTCACGAAGCTTGTCATCGTCGCACTCCCAAAGTTAAAGCGCAGGCGGCCAGACGCGCCGCGCACAATCCCTGCTATCGGCAAGGCAGGGGGGAAAGGCTTGAGCGATTCCGGATTGGCGATAGGGGAGCATCGCGAGGGAGCCGGTCAAATAACCGATTCTCCCTCCCCCATGCGGGGTATCAGCGCCGGCGCCGCACGGGGCGGCGATTGGGGCGGCGCAGGGCGACGGCCCGCGGGCCGGCCGGGGCGGATCGCTCGCCGGCGGGGGCAGCCGAGGGCTTGAAACCCTCGATGACGCGGCCGGGCAGTTCGCGGTTGATAAGAATTTCGATTTGCGTCAGCTCGCGGCCCTTGTCGGGCGTGACGAACGTGAAGGCCTTGCCCTGGGCGCCCATGCGGGCGGTTCGCCCGACGCGGTGGACGTAGACTTCCGGATCGTCGGGCAACTCGTAGTTGATCACGTGGGAGATGTCGTCGACGTCGATGCCGCGGCTGGCCAGGTCCGTGGCGACCAGCACGTGCAGATCGCCCTCGCGGAAACGTTTCATCACGCGGTCGCGCTCGCGCTGGTCGAGGTCGCCGTGGATCTCGCGGGCGTTGACGCCCTCTTCGCGCAGCAGGTGGGCGATTCGGGTCGCGTCGCGCTTGGTGCGCGTGAACACCAGGGCCAGGTGCGGGTTTTCGCTGCGCAGCAGGTGCACCAGCAGGCGCTTCTTGTCGTGCGGGGCCACGCTGACGTAGCATTGGTCGATCTGGTCGACCGTCAGCTTGTCCGGGGCGCAGAACACCTCGACCGGCTGGCGCATGTATTGGCGGGCCAGGCGGTTGATCTCCTCGTTGATGGTCGCCGAGACGAAGATCGTCTGGCGCTGGCCGGCCGCGTGCGAGAGAATGTGCCGCACGTCCTCCCGGAAGCCGATGTCCAGCATGCGGTCGACTTCGTCCAGCACGACGAAGGCCACGTGCTCCAGGCTCAGCAGCCGCCGCTGCATCAGGTCCATCACGCGCCCGGGCGTGCCGACGACGATGCTCGCCCCGGCCTTGATATCCTGCACCTGCGTTCGCATTCGCGCGCCGCCATAGACGGTGGCGACCTTGTGCTCGCTGAAGCGCCCGAGCAGGCGCATCTCGCCGGCCACCTGCGCCGCCAACTCGCGCGTCGGGGCCAGGATCAGGCAGCGAACGCCCTTGCCACTCTGGAGATTCTGCAGGATGGGCAGCCCGAAGGCCGCCGTCTTGCCCGTTCCGGTCTGAGCCTGACCGAGGATGTCATGCCCGGCCAGCGCCTGCGGGATCAGCTTGACCTGAATTTCCGTCGGGGTGGTCCAGCCCATGTGCTGCAAGGCCTGAAGCCGCGGACCGGTGAGCCCCAGGGCGGCAAACGCGCCCGTATCTGTCGCTATGTCTTCGTCCATTGGCAAGAAGGTATCAAAGAACGGTCCGGTACACAAGGACAATGGAAAACCTCACGTATCCCCTCAGTTACCGGGGGAGGGGAAGAAGTCGCGGCGGAGGCACCCAGCACTTATCAACGCTGTCTTGCTACTGGCTCAGCGCGTCGGTCCAGGCGATGCCGACGGCGTCGAAGAGGCACAGATGGGCGCCCCAGTCGCCGCCCTCCAGCCCCGGGGCTGCGCAATCCGCCGATACCGGGGCTGCCGTGACCGACCGGACCGACAGGTCGAACATCAGGAAGTTCAGCGTGCTGCTGTGACGGCCGGTGGGGAAGATGGCGGCCTGGGCCAAGGGCCCCAGATCGTCGTCGTTGCGATAGCACGCCCAGTCGCTCTCGCCAATGAGGATGGTGTTGCCTTCCTTGGGGTGGCCGTTCTTGCGGCTGAAGGCCTTGGGCGTGTTGTGATCGACCCAATAGTTCATTGCGTAGCTGGACTGGAACTGCGCCGCGTCGGCGGGAATCGATCCGCCGGCGTCACTGCCGCACATGACGTTGGGCAGCGACGAATCGCCGGGGCAGACCAGGGCCTTGGAGGTGTACAGCGGCCCCAGCGGCGAGACGGTGTACCACGGCGCCGCGCCGTCTTTGTAGGAGTTGGGCAGATACATCCTGCTGGCGCCGTAATTGGTGATCCCGTCGGCGACGGCCTTGAGCCGGTTCAGGCATCCGGCGACCATCGCGCGCTGGCGGACATAGATGAACGAAGGAACCAGGATGCCCACCAGCACCGCAATGATGCCGATGACCACCATCAGTTCCACCAGCGTAAAGGCTCTGTGAGCGGGTCGGGCAGGAGATTGTCGCACGGCGGGCTCCCTTCAGCGTAGGGTCTTGTGCGGGATGCACCTTCCAGAGTTATTCTAGGGTCTGGTCGCGCCGCGGTCAACTGCGCGGCGAATACGGTTGGCGACCCGCTGCGGCCAGGACAGCGCCGGCATGGTTCGGCAGATGCGCCGGCGGCGGCGGAAGACCTCCGCTGCGTCAAAATCGGCCGTCTCGATCGGGACCGTGGCGTTGGTGCTCAGCAGACGCGGGCGGGACGCGAAGTCGGCGAAGTCGCCCGAGGCGATGATCCCTTCGGCCAGGCACCGCTGCAGCAGACGCGTGCCCGGGTACGGCTGGGCGATGTTCACGCAGGGGATGATCCGCTTGTTGAGCCTGCGCAGCCGCCGCAGGAAGGCGATCGACCGCTCGAAACGCCGGGCCGTCTCGCCGGGATAGCCCACGATAATGAAGACGACGATCTGCCGCACGCCCGCGCCCGTCAGCAAGCTCAGGGCCTCGTAGGCACGGTCGAGGTCGAGCCGCTTGTTCATGATCTCCAACATCTCCGCATCGCCGTGTTCCAGGGCGACCGTCAACGAGGTGCAGTTGGAGCGTGCGATGAGTTTGGCCAGCGGCGCGTCGATCGTGTCGATGCGGATGCCGTTGGGCGCCCGCCAGGCCAGCGGGCCGCGGCGCTGGCCCAGGGCGACGAAGCCTTCGAGGATCGCACCGGCCCGAGAGGCGTCGAGGGTGAAGTTGTCGTCCTCGATCTCCAGCTCGCGCACCTGGTGCCTTGCCATGAGATAGTCCACGTCGTCAATCACGCGGGCCGGGCTCATCGCACGCCAGCGCCGCCCGCAGACCGGGTGTACGCTGCAAAACTCGCAGTCGAACGGACAGCCGCGCGAGGTGATGATCGACGCCACGCGCCGCCCGCGCGCGGCCCGGGGTGACAACTCAAAGTACGCGCTCATGTGCGGAATCTCGTCGTCCGCGCGCGGCAGGGCGTCGAGATCATCAATGGCTGCCGCCGAGGCGTATCGCTGCCCCGGCGGCAGGGGGTGGGTGTAGACGCCGGCGATCCGGTCGAGGTTGCCGCCGGCGGCGATCTCAGCCATGACGGCCTCGCCTTCGCCGACGACGATGGCGTCTGCCCCGGCCTGCAGCGCCAGTTCCGGCTGCGTGGAAGGATACACGCCGCCCACGATGATTCGCGCCCGCGGCAGGCGTGCCCGCACGGCCGCTACGAGACGATGCCCCACGTGGGCGAGTTGGCTGAAGGGCACCGAGACGGCAACGAGATCGGTCTGAGCGTCGATCTGCGCGACGATCCGCGGGATCGGCAGCCCGGCCAGCACGCCGCCGGCGAAGGGTTCGACCTGGTCGAGCCCGCCGGCGAGGGCGTCGATGAACTGCACGCAATGACCGGCGGCCTTGAGCGAGGCGCTGAGGTACCGCAGGCCCAGACAGTGCGACAGGACGATCTCCTGTCGGCAGGGGAACAGGAACGGCGGATTGACTAGCGCGATTTTCATTCCCGACTTGACAAGGAGAAACAGGCACAACAGGTTCTGATCGGCCTTTCTGGGCGATCGCTGGAATTCTGGCGGCTCAGGCCGGCTGGAAATTTTTATCGGAATTATTGGCCAGATGCGGCTAGTGTTTGTTATAAGATAGATTGTTCATTGAGGTGAACTTTCGAGAGGAACAACGTCTGTGTCCATGCAAGGAATGCTCAGGCGGTTCGGCCGCGGCCGCAAGGCGGGCACCATGCCTTCGGCTGGGGAGGCTCTGGGGAAGATATTGATTGTGGGCAGCCCCAACGTCGGCAAGAGCGCCTTGTTTAATCGCCTGACGGGGCAGTACGTGACGGTGTCGAACTATCCCGGTACGACGGTGGAGATCTGCCGCGGGCGTTCGAGCATTCTCCAGCGGCACTTCGAGGTCGTCGACACGCCGGGGATCTACTCGCTTTGTCCGATCACCGACGAGGAGCGCGTCGCCTGCCGGCTGGTGCTGACGGAGCGGGCGGCGGCCGTCGTTCACGTCGTTGACGCCAAGAATATCCGCCGCATGCTGGGGCTGACGCTGCAACTGATCGAGGCCAATCTGCCGGTGGTGCTGGCGCTGAACATGGCCGACGAGGCGCGGCAACTCCGCATCGCCATCGACGCCGACCGCCTCTCGACGATCCTGGGCATCCCGGTCGTCGAGACCATCGCCATCAGCGGCGGGGGGATGGCCGAGTTGGCTGCGGCGATCGAGTCAGTGGCGCAGACGAAGCGCGAAGCCGCAGGCGGCGAGCCTGTGGACTACGGCGCCGCTCTCGAGCGGGCGGTGAACACCGTCGCGCCGACGCTGGGCGACGACCACGGTATTTCGCGTCGCACGCGGGCGCTGCTGCTGTTGCAGGAAGACCCCGCTGAGGCCTCGCGCGTGCTTGGGCGCCGCAGCCCCGAGCACACCGACGCCGTCCTCCAGGCCCTGCATGATGCACGGGCCTTGCTGGAGCATTCGCCGCACTACTACGCCACGCTGGCCCTTCGAGGCCGCAGCGACCGCATTCTTGACGCCGCCGTCTGCTTCCCGCCCCGAGGCCGTCACTCGTTCCGCGAGACGCTCAGCCGCCTGTGCATGCACCCGCTGACGGGCCTGCCGTTGCTGGCGGCGGTCCTGTATTTCGGCCTGTACGTCTTCGTGGGCAAGTTCGGCGCCGGCACGATGGTCGACTTCATCCAGGAGACCGTCTTCGGCCGCTATGTCACGCCGTACGTCGAGCAGGCGGTCAACGCCTTGCTTCCCTGGCCGGTCTGGCGAGACCTGTTCGTGGGCGACTACGGCATCGTCACCCTGGGTATCCGCTACGCGGTGGCTATCGTGCTGCCGATCGTGGCTACGTTCTTCATCGCCTTCTCGATCCTCGAAGACAGCGGCTACCTGCCGCGTCTGGCGATGCTGATCGACCGCGTGTTCAAGAAGATCGGCCTCAACGGCCGCGCCGTCATCCCTATCGTCCTGGGCTTCGGCTGCGACACCATGGCCACCATGGTAACCCGCACGCTCGAGACCAAGCGCGAGAAGGTCATCGCTTCGCTGCTGCTGGCGCTGGCGATCCCCTGCTCGGCGCAGCTTGGCGTGATTATGGGTCTGCTGGCCGGGCGACCCTGGGCCCTGGCGGTCTGGGCGGCGTTCGTCACGGGCGTGTTCCTGCTGACGGGCTTCCTGGCCGCGCGGCTGCTGCCGGGCCAGCGACCGAGCTTCTACATGGAACTGCCGCCGCTGCGACTGCCGCGAGTCGGCAATGTGCTGGTCAAGACCTACTCGCGCATGGTCTGGTACTTCAAGGAAGTGCTCCCGCTGTTCATCCTGGCCAGCGTGCTGATCTGGCTGGGCAAGCTCACCGGCGTCTTCGACCTGGCCGTGGACGCCCTCAAGCCGGTCGTGGGCGCCATCGGCCTGCCCGACGGCGCGGCAAAAGCCTTCCTGTTCGGCTTCTTCCGCCGCGACTACGGCGCCGCGGGCCTCTACGAACTGCAGAAGACCGCCGCGATGAGCGGCCGCCAACTCGTGGTGGCCGCCATCACGCTGACACTGTTCCTCCCGTGCATCGCGCAGTTGCTGATCCTCAAGAAGGAGCGCGGCTGGAAGATGGCCCTGACAACCTCCATCGGCATTTGCGTGGTGGCCCTGGCCGTCGGCTGGAGCGCCAATGCGCTGCTGACGGTGCTGAAGGTGACGCTATGATCTGCTCGTTCTGCGGCAAGGAGTTCGACGAACAATCCGCCCGCAAGGCCTGCGGCCGCTGCAGCGTCATGGGCGGCTGCCACAAGGTCAAGTGCCCGCACTGTGACTACGAAATGCCCGAAGAACCGCGCCTCGTCAAATGGCTGCGAAAACTATGGAATAAACGTCATGACCACGCCGTCCGTTGAAGAATTGATGGAAAGCCTTTACGAGTGGCAGTTCGAGAAGGATGAGTACCCTGCCGCGACGTTGATCGAGCCCGCGCTGGCCGAAGCGACGGCAGCCGGATATGTCGTCTGCACGGATGGGCAGTGCCGCCTGACGGATACTGGCGAGGCCGCGGGGCGCGACGTCGTGCGCCGCCACCGCCTGGCCGAGTGCCTGCTGCGCAACGTGCTGGCCAGCCCCGACGTCGACGCCGATGCCTGCCGGTTTGAGCACCTGCTGCTCAACGGACTGGACGACCGCATCTGCGCCCTGCTGGGGCACCCGCGCACCTGCCCGCATGGCAAGCCCATCCCGCAAGGTGCCTGCTGCCGCGCGGCCGCCGAGGAAACCTTCGCCGAAGTGCGGGCCCTCTGCGACGGTCGACCCGGCGAGAGCGGCACCGTGGCCTACCTGACCACGCGTGACAACCGCCAGGTGCAGAAACTCATGGCCATGGGCGTCCTGCCCGGCGCCGACGTGCACCTCATCCGCCGGTTTCCGTCCTACGTCTTCCAGGTCGGCTACAGCCAGTTTACCGTCGACCACGAACTGGCCCAGATCATCTATGTGCACTGGAGCCAGCCTTCCCCCCAGCGTCGCAAACGCCGACGATGGTGGGGGTGGTGAAGGATATTTCCAATTTCCGATTTCCAATTTCCAATTGAACAACAAAACATTCCCGTGCCGCGTTGGCTGCGAGGCGAAGAACCTGTCGAGCACGTTTGACTGCTAACAGGGCGGAAATCCTGTTTCTTAAATTGGAAATTGTAAATCGGAAATTGGAAATGCTTCCGGGCTAGCGCACCGCGAAGATCGGCACATCCACGCCGTGCCGCACGGCTGAGATGGTCGAACCGTGCACCACGTCGCCCAGTCCCTTGTGGCCGTGCGAGCCCATGATCAGCAGGTCGACGCCCTCGCGGTGGGCGAGCATCACGAGCTGCTTGGGCACGTCGCCATAACCCAGCACGGCGTGTACCGCCACGCCGGCGGCTGCGAGCTCCCCGCGAAGCTTCTCTACCAGCGTCGTCAGGTATGTCTCGTCCTGGCGGCTTTCCATGTCGCCGGTCTGCGGCCCGTACCACTGACCGCCGACGCCCTCGACCACGTGCATCAGCACCAGCTCGGACTGCTGGGCCTTGGCTAGGCCGACAGCCTGGGCGATGACAGCGGCGTCGTGGCTCTTGGCCTCGAGCGCCACGCCGATGCGGCGGAAGCGCCGGTCGAGTGCAGCCGCTGCCGTGAGCACTTCCTGCGCCGTCACCGGATGGGCCGTGCGAGGCGCGCCCGTCTCGCTGCGGAAGATCATCCATGCCAGCAACCCCAGCAGGCCCAGCAGGGCTGCCCCGCCGGCCGAGGCGCCGATCCACCCTCCGACGCCGGCGCCCTGCGTCCAGCCCCAAATCTGACTGCCGACCAATTGCACGTTCAGGGCGACGATAATCGCCGTGATCAGCCAGGCTACGACGATCAGCCACCGGCGGTTAGCGAAGGGGCCCATCTTGCGGCGGCTGGAGGTGAATCGCACCAGCGGCACGATGGCGAAGGGCAACTGCAGGCTCAGCACCACCTGGCTGAAGATCAGGAGCGAGTAGATGCCTTTCTCGCCCGAGATCATCACGACGATGACGGCGGGCACGATCGCCAGCCCGCGCGTCACGATCCGGCGCAGCCACGGACGAATGCGGATGCTCAGGAAGCCTTCCATCGTGATCTGCCCGGCCAGCGTGCCGGTCATCGTCGAGCTCTGCCCAGCCGCCAGCAGCGCCAGGGCGAACGCCACCGGGGCAACAGTGCTGCCGAGCAGTTTCTCCAGCAGTTGGTGCGCCTGGCCGAGTTCCTCCACGGCGTGGCCGCGCGTGTGGAATACCGCCGCCGCCACGATCAGGATCGCCGCGTTGATCAGGAATGCCCCGTTCATGGCGAAGACCGAGTCGATGAGGTTGTGCTTGCAGGCCTGGATGACGCTGGCGACGCTGCGACGCACGTCGCGGCTTTGGACCAGCGCCGAGTGCAGGTACAGGTTGTGCGGCATGACGGTGGCGCCTAGGATGCCGATGGCGATATAGAGCCCCGGCCCCGACAGGGACTTTCCGGTGGGCACCAATCCGCTCACCACGCCACCGCTGCCCAGCCACTGAGGATTGCTGAGGAACACCTCGACGATGAAGCAGATGCCGATGATCGAAATCAGGGCGATGATGAGGCCTTCCATCTTGCGGATGCCGCCGCGCTGGATCGCCAGCAGCACCAGCACGTCCAGGCCCGTGATCACCACGGCCAATTGGATCGGGATGTGCCCGCCCGACAGCAGCGTGATGCCCACCGCCGAGCCCAGCAGTTCGGCCAGGTCGCAGGCGATGATGGCGATCTCGCACAGGAAGAACAGCACGTAGCGCACGAGCGGGCGGTATTCGTCGCGGCAGGCCTGCGCCAGGTCGCGCCCCGTCACCAGCCCCAGCCGCGCCGAGAGCGTCTGGAGAACGACGGCCATGGCGTTGCTCATCAGCAGCACCCACAGCAGCGTGTAGCCCAGATTTGAACCGCCGGCCAGGTCGGTGGCCCAGTTGCCCGGGTCCATGTACCCCACAGCCACCATGTACGCCGGCCCGGCGAAAGCAAACAGCCGCCTCAGCCCGCCCTTGGCAGGGATAGGCACCGTGCGGTTGGTATCCTGCATCGAAGCCTGCGGGATTTGCGAATCACCATTCAATCAATGGGTCCTTTGCGAACGCAGGACATTCTATAGGAGCATCTGCAATTTCCAATTTGCAATTTCCAATTGGGATTAGAAACAAAGCCTACCACAGAGGCATCGAGAAAAGCGAGGCTTCCGATGGGGAAAGAGTACGTCCACGAATGTCACGAATGACACGAATGAAATGGGGGGAGAATTGCGCATCTTAGCGGCGGGGCTTGCCCCGCGCGTTTGGCGGAGTAGCAGTGTCATAACGATCGCGGAGCACGCCGAGGCTTAACATCTAACGTGCGCGCGATTGCGGTTCTGCGCAGGCGAGTTCGTGCTCGTCGTCGGTTTCTTCTCCGACTCCGTGGCGGCAACTTCTACGGATTGACGGGTCTTGTCGCCGGTTGCGTGGCGGGCGCTTCGGCCTTGAGCTTGCCTTCGCGGATGAGTTGGGCCTTGCGGTCCAGGAGCATCTTGGCTCGCTGGTCGGCGGGTAGATCCCGTAATTGGGCGCGTTCCTGGGGCGTGAAACTGGCGACGACCACTTCCAGCCACTTGGCTCGCTCACGGTAGGCCTGCTGCTTCTGGGGGGTCAGGCGGCTGAGCTGCTCGTAGCGTTCCAGCAGGCGCTTCTGCTCGGCGGGGTTGGCGTTCTCAAACGCCAACGCCGTGCGGCGCATCTGGTCACGCTGCTCGGGGGAGAGCTGGTCCCACTGGCGGCGATTGTGCTCCAGCGACGCCGACAGCGTCCCGGCGGCGATCTTTTCCAGCCGCCGCTTGAGCAGCAATTGCCGTGCGATGCTCCCGGCCGCGGGCTTGGCGTCGTCAGCGACGGCCGCACCTGCGGAAATAAGAATCGCGCCCGCCGCGACCAGTGCCAGAAAGTTTTTCCATGTCCGAGTCGTCATCGTTACATTCCCCCGCCGGTGTTCTCGACGCGGTCGATGGCCTCGAGAGTATCGTAGTTAGTGGCCACGCTGTAATTCTGGAAGAAATCCAGGTTTTCGACGACCATCTGGTCGTTCTTGGCCACGCCGGCCAGGTCCGCCTTGACGGCCTCGTCGGCTTTCTTGGCCGCCACCGTCGCGTCAGTGCCGGCCGGCTGCGGGCCTTGATGACCGGCGAAGATGATGGCCAGCACGATGGCCGCCGCGGCCGCCATTCCCGACAGAACTCCGACCAGCCGCAGCACGACATGCCGCGGCGCGGCCGGTTCTTCATGCACGCGGGCGATGATTCGCTGCGCCAGGTCGCCGGCCGCCGGCCGAACCGCCCAGGCGTCCATCGTGCGGGACAGGTCTACGATTTCACGATAGGCTGCCGCCCAAGCCGCGCTGGAGGCGACTTTGGCTTCGATATCGGCCGTGGCGGCGGCGTCAAGTTCGCCGTCGCACCAGGCGGAAAGTTGGTCAAGTTCAAATTGTGTCAATCGCTCGCTCATGTCTCGTCTGCGCTAAAGTTGAGTCCCATCCTGAACCGCCCACTGCGATTTGCCCGGAGGGGCTCGGGCCGGCTCCGTCCGGCTCTATCACTTCAACCAATCAGTTTTGAAAGCGGACTAGCGAATTTCGTTTTTTCTAAAGATTTTTCTTGCACGGAGATGTTCACTGCTTTGGTCTTTCTGGGGGTCCAAGAGAACACGAATGACACGAATAGAAGCAGGGCAGGTCAACAACAAGACAAGAGTTGAAGAACAAAAACTTCTTGTTCCCCATTCGGTCTTATTCGTGACATTCGTGTTCTCTTTGGCCAGAAGAATGACCTAATGCGACATGTACTTTTTCAGCGCGTCGCGGAGCGTGGTTCGCGCTCGGCTCAGGAGGCTTTTGACAGCCATGGGGGAGCATTTCAGCACGTAGGCGATGTCTCGGTAGGAGCTGCCTTCGTACTTATTAAGGATGATGGCGATGCGCTGGTTCTCGGGCAGGTCGTTGACGGCCTTGGCCAGCAGGTCGCTCATCTCGTGCTGCGAAAGTCCGTGACCGGGGGCTTCCTGGCGATAGTCGGGGATCTGCCGCTGGTAGTCCTCGTCCTGCGAAGTGCTGTAGCCGTCGAGGGGGACGGTGGGGGAGTTCTTGCGGGCACGCAGGGCGTTGAACGAGAGGTTGGCCGCGACGCGGTACAGGAACGTGCTGAAGCGGGCGGTGGGCTTGTATCGCTTTGACGCCCGGAACACGCGCAGGAACACCTCCTGCGTGAGGTCCTCGACCATCACCGGATCGAGAATGAACCGCGAGACGATCGCGTGCACGCGCTGCGTATTGCGGGCGATGAGCTCGTCGAAAGCCGCGGCCTCGCCGGCCTGATAGCGCAGCATCAACTGCACATCGGGGTCGCTGGATTTCCAGTTCTCGCGTGGGGCCGCGGCGTCAGGTTGTTGGCTCTTGGCGATTGCGTCCTTCTTTGCTCTGAGGGCCGGGGAGTGCGGGATTACGCGGATTAAGGGGATTAAGAGGATTTGGAGAGCAGTGTGTCAAAACTTCGGAATCCTCTTCATGCCCTCATACTCGCGTCATCCCGCTCTCCATTTCTGTCTCTCAATCCTCTTAATCCCGTCAATCCGTGTAATCCCGCTCTCTCATCCCCGCTCTCACCGTCTTTAACCCTGCAATTCCTTGCGCAGCCTCAGTTGTCCGCAGGCGGCGGATTGGCCGGCGCCGCGCGACTGGCGCACGTGCACGTTGACGCCGCGAGTCTTGAGGCGGGCGGCGAAGTTGCGGATCGCGCCGCTGTCAGGGCGATTATACGGGCAATGCTCGGTCGGATTAAGGGCGATCAGGTTCACGTTGCACCGCACGCGCCGGGCCAGGTTCGCCAGGGCGTCGGCGCAGAGCATCGTGTCGTTGATCGAATCGATCAGCACGTACTCCAGCGTGACCTCGCGCTTGCGCGACTCGAAGAAATCCGCAGCCGCGGTCAACAGATCGTCGATGCTCTCGCGGGCGGCTGGGATCAGCGTGCGTCGAAGCTCGTCTGTCGGGGCGTGCAGCGAGATCGCCAGCGTGATGGGCAGATTCTCCCCCGCCAGACGCCGGATGGAGCGCGCCGGGCCGATGGTCGAGATCGTGATCGAACGGGCCGAGAGGGCGAAGCGGTCGGGGTCGATCAGGGCGTACACGGCCGCGATCGTATTGGAATAATTTGCCAGCGGTTCGCCCATGCCCATGAAGACGACGTTAGTGATGCGCCGCTGATCTGGTTGGGAACTGCGCAGGTGCAGCATTTGCTGGAGGATTTCGGCAGCCGTCATATTTCGCACGAAGCCCGCGGCCCCGCTGGCACAGAAGCGGCAGCCCATGGCGCAGCCGATCTGCGTGGACAGGCACGCCGTCACGCGCGTGGGTTCGGGGATCAGCACCGTCTCGGCGCGCTGCCCGTCAGCGAACTCGATCAGCAGCTTGGTTGTGCCGTCGTCGTCTCGGTCGGCGGCTACCACGTGCGAGCTGAGGATCTCGACGCCCAAGGTGTGAAAAGCGGGGTCTGTCGCTGCTTTCTTTGCCTTGGGCAGGTTGGTCATGGCGGCGGGGTCTGTGACGCCCTTGGCGAAGACCCAGTCGGCGAGTTGGTCGGCGCGATAGGCTGGGTAGCCGGCCGCGGCTACGGCCTGGCGAAACTCGTCGCGCGACATATCGAGGATGCCGCCAGCCATCAGTTGCGCCTTTCCAGAAGTGTGGCCATTTCGGGCGTGGGCAGGAAGGCTTCGAACGACACCACGTCGGGGAAGATCCGGTCGCTGTAGGCCCGAACGACCCAGTTTGCCACAAGCGGCGTGATCGTCAGCACCACCGCTCCGCCGGCGGAGGCTGCATGCATCTCGATAGCCGTGCCCATCGAGGCGCTGGGCACGTAGGCGATGAGCAGGTCGCAGGCGGCGGCCTGGGCGATGCCCTCGGCCAGCGTGCGGCGGATGTTCGGCAGGTCGTAGCCGATGCTGTGCGGGTGCCGCGTGTAGTGGCAGTAGACCTCGGCCGCCGGCAGGTGCAGGGCCAGCGCCTGCTTGATGGGCGTGCGCCAATCCTGGCAGTGGATGTCGGCTTCGACGAGCGAACCCTGGATGATGCCGGCGAGAAAAACTTTCATGGTATTAGTACGAGCATAGCTGCGGCATAAAAAAGAAAAAAGCCGACGACGAGGACGACGACGAGGACGACGAGGACGAAGAACAAATTCCTTCGCCCCATCCTCTTAATCCTGTAATCTCGCTGTCCGCATTGGCCCCATGGCTGCCTGCCGGCAGGCAGGCCCGCGCAAAACAAAACGCGTGTCGCCAGGCCACCCCCTTGGCCTTGCCCGTCTCTGTCCGTTCTTAATCCTCTTAATCTCTTAAATCCGTGTAATCCCGCTCTCCCCGTTTTCGTGCTGCGGGTTTAACTCTTCTTCTTTGCCGTCTTGGATTCCCTGCGGGCGGTGGCGAGCCAGTGCAGGATCAGCATCGCCACGCCGGCTACCAGCAGCGCGTCGGCGATGTTGAAGACGTAGGGATAGCCCAGTTGGCCGCAGTCGATGAAGTCGCGCACGTGGTATCGCACCGGCGGGACGAACGAGCCGGGGATGGCCACGCAACTGAAGAGGCGGTCGTAGAGGTTGCCCAGCGCTCCGGCCAGCAGCAGCGCCATCGCCACCTGCGTCCACCAGGCGCGGCGGTCGGAGGCGGCGAAGAAGTAGAATACCAGCCCAGCCGTCAGAACCGTCACCACCGCGACCATCACCCGCGGCATGGGCAGACCGAACACCACGCCGGGATTGGTCGAGAGCGTCAGGCGCACGCCGGCGACGGTCCGCGTGTGCGGCGAGAGCATGTCGAGCGTATCCTTGGCGATCTCCTGCTGCGGGAGGTCGCGGTGCTCCAGGCTCAGGCGGCTGTAGAGGCGGTTGGCGTTGGCGGCCAGGTTCGGCTCGTCCAGCAGGCGATGAAAGATGTAGTGCTTGGACCACAAGTCGCCCGCCAGTCCGGCGGCGGCGACCAGCATAAACACGATCACGGCCAGAGGGCTCTTGATGGCCGGGGCAATCTTGGCGCGGTTCTGGGAATCGGCCTGGGGCTGCGGACGCTGTTGGGCGGAGCTCACCGTCACCTACTCGTCGTCGAGGGGTTCGTCGCGTTCCTTCTCGTCTTCTTCCTCGTCGGGGGTTTCCTCTTCTTCATCTTCGTCCTCGTCGAGGTCTTCGTCCTCGGCGGCCGGGCGACCCTTGACGTGTTCGTCTTCCTCTTCCACCCCGGCGGCCATTTCCTCGACGGGTTTGGCCAGGCCTTTTTCGATCAGGCGGGCGTATTCGATGGTGTACTTGGCCCACGGCCGCGCCATCAGGCGGCTCTTGCCGATGGGCTCGCCGGTCCCCAAGCAGACGCCGTAGGTCCCGCGCTCGATGCGTTCCAGGGCCTGGTCGATCTCGACCAGCAGCGACCGCTCGCTCTCGAGCAGCCCTAAGGTGAACTCCTGCTCGTAGTTGTCGCTGCCCAGGTCCGCCAGGTGCGTCGGCATGTGAGAGAGGTCGCCGTGGCCTTGGCGGGAGCGCATGGCCGTGGCTTCCATCCCGCTCAGATCGCCCAGAAGCGCCTGGCGTTTCTGCAATAGCAACTGGCGAACTTCAGCCAACTCGCTCTTGCTCAACGGGCACTTGGCCATAGACGCTGGCGCAGCAGGCTTGGCGGCCGCGACCTTGGGCTTCTTGGTCGCCTTGGCAGCCTTGGGAGACTTCGCCGTTTTCTTGTCCTTGTTGACGCGAGCCTTTTCTGCCACCGTTGGATTTCCCTTGTAAGGTCGGAACAAACGCGGCGGCCGGGGGTGCAAACGCCGGCCGCCAGCCAAGTCACAGACCAGAAAGTATAGGTACGCCTGCGGCGGCTGTCAACATAATCACTGCCGGCGTCGTAATGCCCGATCATGGGGCGAAGTCGCAGAGGAGGCACTAAACGAAGAAGCAATCCGTTGTTTGAATTGTTTTCTCATTTCAGGCGACTGACAGCGCCCAGGCCAGGTATTCATCAACGCCTGCAAGACGGCATTGATGAAAACCTGGTGCCTCCGCCGCGACTTCCCCCCCCGTAACGGGAGTGATACATGGGCGGCAGAACTTTCTTGAGGGCAGACGCTTGTTTAACGCCCGGCGGGACGCTACACTGAGCGACTTGCCTGATGTGCCCGGGCCGATGCACGGGCCAGCCCATACGAGGACGACTATGGCCAATAACCGCGTTCATCTGTTTACCAGCGAATCCGTCACCAAAGGTCACCCGGACAAGGTGGCCGACCAGGTCAGCGATGCCGTCCTGGACAGCCTCATCCGCCAGGACCCCGCCGCCCGCGTCGCCTGCGAAACGCTCGTTTCGACCGGCCTGGTGGTCATCGCCGGCGAAGTGACCGTGCACAACCACAAGGCCGAAGAGGCCCTGCTGCAAGTCGAGCAGACTGCCCGCGACACGATCAAGTCCATCGGCTACGACGACCCGACGACCGGCTTCGACTACCGCGCCTGCACCGTTCTGCGGGCCCTGCACAGCCAGAGCCAGGACATTTGCCAGGGTGTCACCGGCGGCAAGAAGAAGGCCCAGGGCGCCGGCGACCAGGGACTCATGTTCGGCTTTGCCTGCAGCGAGACCAAGGCCCTGATGCCCCTGCCGATTCATCTGGCCCACCGCCTCAGCGCTCGCCTGAGCGAGGCCCGCGAGCAGGGCGTCATCAAGTGGCTGCGCCCCGATGGCAAGAGCCAGGTCACCGTCGAATACGTCGATAACGTCCCCACCCGCATCCACACGGTGGTGGTCTCCACGCAGCACACCGAGGCCGTCATCAACCCCCGCACCGGCAACATGGACGACAAGGCCCGCAAGGAAATCGTCGAGAAGATCATCCGCCCGGTCGTGATGGCCGAGTGCCCCAAGATGTGGAATAACCGCATCACCTTCCACATCAACCCGACCGGCCGATTCGTCATCGGCGGCCCGCACGGCGATACCGGCCTGACCGGCCGCAAGATCATCGTCGACACCTACGGCGGGCGCGGCGCCCACGGCGGCGGGGCGTTCTCCGGAAAGGACCCCTCCAAGGTCGACCGCTCGGCCAGCTACATGGCCCGCTACATCGCCAAGAATGTCGTGGCCGCCAAGCTGGCCGACGTCTGCGAAGTGCAGCTCTCCTACGCCATCGGCATTGCCGAGCCCATCAGCGTCCTGGTGGACTGCGAAGGCACCGCCCGCGTGCCCGAACGCCTGATCGCCAAGGCCGTCAGCGAACTGTTCCCGCTGACCCCGGCCGGGATCATCAAGAAACTCGACCTGCTGCGCCCGATCTACCAGTTGACCGCCCACGACGGGCACTTCGGCCGCAACGGCAACGGCTTCACCTGGGAAAAGACCGACATGGCCGCCAAGCTGCAAGCGGCCTGCAAGCTGTAATATCCGACGCCGACAAAACGAGACGCAGAGAAGGCCTAAGGGTTTTCTCTGCGTCTTTTCGTATCCAGACGGGAACGGGGAGTGCGGGATTGCGCGGATTTAGAGGCCGGTGTCGATGACATTGTCGACAAAGGTGAGACGGCCGACTTGTTCGGGCACGTCAGTCTGGGGGTCTTTGGCTCGTACTTCCAGTGGTCCCTTGGCCATGTAGCTGCGCACCTGGGGCAGATCGGCCTGCGGAAGGCAGAAGAACACTTCCACCGGCTGAACCTGCGCAATGGTCACCAACGTCGTTTCGCCGGACTTGACGTAGTTGCCCTCGTCAACGAGGCGGTTGCCGGTGCGCCCGTCGATGGGGCTGCGGATCTCGGTGTAGTCCAGTTGCAGGCGCGCGTTGGCGACGGCGGCCTCGTCGGTCCTGACCGTCCCTGAAAGCGAGGCGGCGTCGGACCTGGACTTGTCGGTCTCGGTGATGGTGGCCACGCTCTTGGCTTCCAGGTCGGCGCTGCGTTTGGCGTCTCGCTGGGCGAAGCCGGCCAGCGCCCGGTCGCGCTCCAGCGTTCCCTCGGCCTGCTCCAGGGCGGTCTTGAATGGTCGTGGGTCGATCGTGAAGAGCAGGTCGCCCTTCTTGACCAGGTCGCCTTTGGAAAAATGAATCTTCATCAGCGGTCCGCTGATCTGGGCCTTGATGTTGACCGTCGCGGCCGGCTGTACCGTGCCGAAGGTGGTGATCTCAACGGGCACACTGCGCGTGCCGGCCTTGACCACATGCACCGGCACGGAAGAAGACCCCTTGCGAGGTCCGCCGTTGGCCTTGGCCGATGGCGAGGAGCATGAGGCCAAGGTTATGGCGGCTAGCGCCAGGCACGTCCCTGCCAGGAATTTGGTTTGGTGGGGTATCGATTGCATCATCAAGGAAGTCTTCTCCCGCTGGAGCGCCCGGTCTTCTTGCGGCTGGTTTCTGTGCCTGCCTGGGCGCCTTTAAGGAACAGATCGACCATCATCTGGTCGCTGCGGAGGCCCGGATCGAGGTCCATCATATCGTGCGAGCGTGCCCGCAGCATGCCCATGAGAATGCTGGCCAGCACCAGCGGCGAGCTGTCAGGGCGAAGGTTTCCGTCGGCGACACCTTCGGACATCAACTCGGCCAGCGCCGACTGCAGCCCTTTGCGAAGCGTCAGCCATCGATGGTGATGCGCGCCGGTGCAACTCGACAGCCGCGCATCTTCAGTCTGGATCATCCGGAGCAGGGTTCTTCGCTGCTGATAGAACGTGCTGATACGGTGGCAGGTATCGGCCAGGCGGGCCGGAAACGCCATGGTGGCGGAAGCTTTTTGCCGCAGCACCTGGCAGAGGTCCTCGATCCCGGCGGCGATGGTCTGGAAGAAGAGCTCTTCCTTATCGGGGAAGTAGCCGTAAAGAGTGCCCTTGGCGACGCCGGCCTCGGTGGCAATGTCGTCCATCGTGACCTCGTGAAAGCGCCGCGTGCTGCAGAGGCGCTCGGCCGCCTGCATGATCGCGCAGCGGCGATTAAGACGGCGCTGGCTGGCGGCCGGCGTGCTTCGACGGGCTTTAGCGGCGTGCGGGGGCATGGAGGACATGATAATTGAACTGACCGGTCAGTCCAAAAGTCTCGGACGAAATTCCGGGAGTGCGGCGACGGCGGCAGCTTTGGGTTTTCGATTAACATCCAAAGCGACAGCTTTGGCTGCGCACTGCCCCCCGCCCGTGCTATAATCCGCCGGCAGTTTTGGAGCCAAGAACAAACCCAGGAGTCGCGACGCCATGGAACTCAAGAAGCTTCAGGCCTGGTTCATTACCGGCAGCCAGCATCTGTACGGACCCGAGACGCTCAAGCAGGTGGCCGACCATTCGCAGAAGATTGCCCAAGGCCTGTCGCAGTCTGCGGGGGTGTGCGTGGAGGTGGTCTACAAGCCCGTGCTGACGACGGCCGATGCGATCCGCGCCCTGTGCCTGGAGGCCAACGCGGCGCCCAATTGCGTGGGTCTGATCGCCTGGATGCACACGTTCAGCCCGGCCAAGATGTGGATCGGCGGGTTGTCGATCCTGGCCAAGCCCTTCATGCACCTGCACACGCAGTTCAATCGCGACATTCCCTGGTCGAGCATCGACATGGACTTCATGAACCTCAACCAGGACGCCCACGGCGGACGCGAGTTCGGGTTCATCTGCACCCGCATGCGCAAGAATCGCAAGGTCGTGGTGGGGCACTGGCAGGAGCCTGCCGTCGAGGCGCAAGTCGACTCCTGGGCCCGCGCCGCCTGCGCCTGGCACGACGCCCAGGGCGGCAAGATCGCCCGCTTCGGCGACAACATGCGAGACGTGGCGGTCACCGAGGGCGACAAGGTCGAGGCCCAGATGCGCCTGGGATACAGCGTCAACGGGTACGGCATGGGCGAGCTGGCCAGGCGCGTGAAGGCAGTGGGCGACGCCGAGATCGACCGCCTCGCCGGCCTGTACGATCAGCAGTACGACCTGGCGGCAGACATCCGCCCCGGCGGGGCGAAGCGCGGCGCGCTGCGGGAGGCGGCCCGAATCGAGCTGGGTATGCGGGCGTTCCTGACCGAGGGAAACTTCAAGGCCTTCACGACGACCTTTGAAGATCTGCACGGTCTGTCCCAACTGCCGGGCCTGGCGGTTCAGCGCCTGATGGCGGACGGATACGGCTTCGGCGCCGAAGGCGACTGGAAGACGGCAGCCCTGGTGCGGGCGATGAAGGTGATGGCGGCAGGTCGTCGCGGCGGCACGAGCTTCATGGAAGATTACACATACCATCTTGATCCCTCGGGCATGAAAGTGCTGGGGGCACACATGCTGGAGGTCTGCCCCAGCATCGCCGCGGGCAAACCTGTGCTGGACATCCGCCCGTTGTCGATCGGCGGCAAGGACGATCCGGCGCGGCTGATCTTCAACGTGCCGGCAGGGCCGGCGATCAACGCCACCGTCATTGACATGGGCAATCGGTTCCGGATGATCGTTAACGAGGTCGACGCCGTGGCGCCCGAGCACGACCTGCCGAATCTGCCGGTGGCGCGAGCGCTGTGGGTTCCGCGGCCGAGCCTGCCGGTGGCGGCGGGGGGGTGGATTCTCGCCGGCGGGGCGCACCACACGGGTTTCAGCATGGCATTGACGGCCGAGCATCTGGAAGACTGGGCCGATATTGCCGGGATCGAGTTCGTGCTCATCGGCTCAGGCACCGACATCCGTTCGCTCAAGAAGGAACTGCGCTGGAACGAGATGTACTACCACCTCGCCGGCGGGCTCTGAGCGGCGGCGCCAAACGTGGCGGCCCAGGCCTAAAATTAGTGGGGCCGATGGAGCGGGCGAATGAGCATGAAGGTGCTACTGATGGGCGAAGGGCGCCATCCGGACGGACGGATTGCGGCCGTGATGGACAGCGTGCTCGAAGGAATACGCGGCGAAGACGCCACAGGCGAGCAGATGTTCCTGTCCGATTACTCGCTGAGCCTGTGCCGCCAGTGCGTTGACGGGCAGGGGCTCTGTCAGACCCACGGCCGATGTGCCCAGGACGACGACCTTGGGCGTCTGATCGAGATGATCTCTCTTTTTGATGCGGCTGTCTTCGTCAGCAAGGTGTATGTTCCCGACGTGCATCCGCGTTTTCGAGCGATGCTGGATCGCCTGAAGCGCGTTCGAGAGTTCCTGGCCATGCCGCCCTTACCCAAGCCGGCGCTGGCCGTCTGTATTGGGGGCAGCGCCAGCAGCATTCTGGACCTCTTCGGCCAGTCGCTGTCGAACTGTGGATTCCGCATTGTCGAGGCGATCGCCGTCGCCACGCGCGATGTTCCGTTGCAGCGGGAGGCCTTCCGCTCCGCCGGCCGCAGGCTGACGCAACATTGCCTGGCGCGCAATGCCTCAATTACAGATGAAAAGTCGCGGCGGAGGCACCAAATGAAGAAGTAATTCGTTGTCGGAACTACTTTCTTATTTGGTGCCAGTAGCGATAGCCGGGGCAGGTATCCATCAACGCCGAGGCGGTCATGACCAGTTTTTCCCAGTTTGGGCTGCCAACAGGGCATATAGTACGTACAGGGGTTCCGGGGTGCGGTTGAGAGGCACGTTAACGGGCGGTTGCTCATTTTGCCCAATCTCGCCTAAAGAGGGGGGAGCGTACATCCATGGCGACGACAGTCTTTGTAACGATTGATACAGAGGTGTCGATGGGAGGCGCCTGGCGCGACCCGGCGCTGGACCCATTGAGCATGGACACCTGCGTCTATTGCCGCCGCGGCGGACGGGAGCATGGGGTGCGGGCGATCATGACGATCCTGGAGGCCAGCGGCCTGCCGGGCGTCTTCTTCATCGACACGGCGATGGCCGCGCTGTTCGGGCGTGCGGCATTTACGGACCTGTGCCAGGAAGTCCTCGCCCGCGGGCACGACGTTCAGATGCACCTGCACCCCGGCGCTCGCCAATACGCCTTGCTGCGGGCCCAGGGAGGCGTTCATCGTCCGCCCAACAAGACTGACTTGCTCTCCCATTACGATGTGGACACCCAGGCCATGCTGATCGCCGAAGGGCGCGACCTGCTCAAGACCTGCGCAGGGCGGCTTCCGGTGGCGTTCCGCGCCGGCTCGTTTGCGGTTGGGACGAATAGTTTTCAGGCGATGACGCAGGCGGGCATTTACTGGGACTTCAGCACGAATCTCAGTTGTCTGGACACCACCAGCCCCTGTGCCGCCAGGATCAATGTTCCCTATCGCATGGGACTGGTGACGGAGTTTCCCGTCACGCAGATGATCGGCAGGAGCCTGCCCGGCCGCGGGTGGCGCCCGCTGGAAGTGAATTGCATCAGTGGCGAGGAGATGGCGGCGGCCCTGGATCAGCTCTGCTCCGGCGGCGCTGCCGTGGCGACCATTGTCCTGCATTCTTTCGGGCTCTTGAAGAATCGGGTGGGGCGGTGGGAATCGGCCCGGCCCGACATGGTCGTGCGCCGCCGATTTCAGACCCTGTGCCGGCTGCTCGACCGCCGCCGCGGGGACTTGAACGTCGAGCGGGTTTCGGACTGTGCCGCCGCGCCCGGTTGGGCCGAACGCGTTGTCAGCGGGCCCAACGTGTGGCCGCGAACGTGCTGGAGGGACATCACTCTGCGCCACGTCGGCCAGGCCGTCAGCTTGATGTGAGTGGGGAGAGAATGTCCACGGTGACGACAGGGGAGTTGCAGCCTGGGTCTCCATTGACGCTGCGGTTAAAGACCGCGACGCTCAAATTTGCATTGGGCGAGGTGGTCTTGTTTCGAAAACACATGCAATTGCTGACTGCTCGCTTTACGCCGGCGGACTTTGGCCACACCATCGACCTGAACCAACTGTGGGAGCAGGCGCCGCCTCAGGCGCGAGGCATGCTCCTGGGGGCATACCCGGTGGCGCAGCCGCTGCCGCGATTGACGCGGGAGGCGCGGTGGATTCGGTATGTTCCCGCACATTACCGCCATTGCAGCGTGGACTTGAGTGGGACATTCCAGGAGTATCTGGAGCGGCGATTTTCGGCCAAGATCCGCCGCGACCTGCGGCGCCGCACGCGAGTGCTGGCCGAACGCAACGGCGGGACACTGGGGTTGGTCTCATGCCGCACAAGCGAGCAAATGGCCCACTTCCTGGACGTTGCGCCCGAGTTGGCCAAACGCACCTACCAGCACGCTCTGTTCAAAAACGCCCTGCCCGACACGCCGCAGTATCGCCGGTGGGTGCTGGACTTGGCCGCCCAGGACCAGGCCCGGGGGTATCTGCTGCAATGCGGCACGGAGACTATCGCCTACCTGTTCTGTCGCCGGCTTGACGGGATGTGGTTCTATGACGGGGTAGGCTACGATCAGAGATTCTCGCAACTTTCGCCGGGCACGATGCTGCATTACTACATGCTGGAAAGTCTGTTTTCGGAAGGCCGCGGCGGCAAACTGGACTTCGGCCCCGGCGAAGGCCAGCACAAGCTGTTCTTTGCTACCGATACCCAGTTGTGCGCCGACTTGTATCTGCTGCGCCCCTGGATCAAGAACCATCTGCTCACATGGTCGCACCTTTGCTCAGACGCATTGAGCGACGCGGCGTCAAATGTCGCCGAGCGCCTGGGCGCCAAGCAATGGATCAAACGACTAATGAGGCGGACAGGAACATGACTGAAACGGCCACACCCGGGCAAGCCGGCGAGGAAGCAAAGACTCTTCCCCAGCCCTACCGTCTGCGGGTCAAGGACTCGCTGCTGAAGATCTGCCTGGGCGAGATCGTCATCCGCCGCCGGAAGCTGCCCGTGCTGGCGGCCGAGTACCTTCCCGTCGGTTGCCAGGCAGCGCCCGAGCCGATGGAACCCCCACTGGCGGTGCCCGAGGGGGCGGGAATGCTGCTGTCGTCTTACCCGCTGGCCCGGCCGCTCAAGCGCATCAGCGTTAATGGGCAATGGATCCGCTACGTCGCGCGGCACTACCGCCACTGCTACACGGACCTGCGCGGGACGTTCAACGACTATCTCCAGGCCCACTTCTCCTCAAAAACGCGCCAGACGCTACGCCGCAAATGCAAACGCATGGCCCAGCGCAGCGGCGGCCAACTGCAGTGGAAGGCCTACGCGACGCCCCATGAAATCGAGGAGTTCCTGACCCACGCCGGCCGCCTGGCCCCCAAGACGTATCAACAGCGCCTGCTGTCGCTGGGCGTGAGGACCGATGAGGCCTTCCGCGCCCGTGCGGCCGAACTTGCGGCCAAAGACGAAGTGCGGGCGTTCCTTCTTTTCTGCGACGACAAGCCCATCGCGTACCTCTATTGCCCCTGCCGCGACGGGGCGCTCCAGTACGACAGCCTGGGGTACGATCCCGAATATGCGGAGTTTTCGCCCGGCACGGTGCTTCAATACCGGGTGATGGAGTACCTCTTCACGCAGCGGCAGTTCCCGTTCTTCGACTTCGAAAAAGGAGAAGGTGCCCACAAGGAGTTGTTCGCCAGCACCAGCCAGCTTTGCGGAGACATCTACTTCCTGCGCCGCCGCGCGGGCAACTACTTTACCGTCTGGCTGCACCTGGCGAGCGAGGGCGCCACCGACGTTGTCGGCGCCCTGCTGCGGCCGCTGGGGCTGAAGCACCGCTTCAAGCGGTTCCTGCGGCGCAGACTGCCCCTGTCGATCGTCCACCGCCCACTAGGTCGCAGCGACGGCAGCGATCAGCCGGCCTGATCGCAGGAATATATTCTCGCTGGAACAAATCCGCTCTGTGGGCGTCGAACGACAGAGCAATCGTTGCTCGCAGGCCGATGCCGCTGCGCGTATCATGATTGCGATACTTATTCAAGGACGCTGAAATGAACTACCGACTCGCTTGCCTGGCCGCCGCCGCTCTGTTCGCCGCGGCGGCTTTGGCGGATGATCTCACGCCCGTGCAGCGCCTCGATCAGAGCAAGGCCGCCTGGGCCAAGCTCAAGGCCGACTCCGGCGGTAATTACGAATATGAAGTGCATTTCCAAAGCTGGGTAGGCTTCGGCCACAAGACCACGATTGTCGTCAAAGACAACAAGGTCGTCGAGCGGCGGTTCGTGAAGACGCATGCCAACCGGGCCAAAGTCATGCATATCGGCCCCGACGGCGTGCCGCGGGAAGATCCCGATCCGCCGCCGGAAGGCTGGACCGAGACCGGCGACCAGATCGGCAAGCACGGGGACGGCGCGGCCGAGCCTAAGACCATCGATACGCTTTACGACGAAGCATCCCAGGTGCTGCAGCGCAAGCTCGGCCCGGACGAAAAACTGTACGTAGACTATTATCCCAACGGGGTGCTGCGGTTCTGCTTCTGGATCGACACGCACATCGCCGACGACACGCCGCGCCACGGCCCAAAGATCGACGAACTTCGCATGAGTAAACCCGCGGCCAGTCAACCCGCGACGAACCCCCGAACCTAAGGGTGCCACGCACAACTCCGTTGTGCGTGTCGGCGATCACGCGGCCGGATTAAACCCTCGGAACATGAAGAACGCCGCGCCTACCAGGCACAGGCTGGCCCAGAGGAAGTCCAGCTTGAGCGGCTCTTTCATGTAGAACGTGCAGAAGCCCGCGAAGACTACCATCGTCACGACTTCCTGAATTACCTTGAGCTGGCCCAGCGTGTAATGCTGGAACCCCAGCCGGTTGGCCGGCACCTGCAGGCAGTACTCCAGCAGCGCCACGCCCCAACTGACGGCGATGGCCCACATCAGCGGCCGCCCGGCCATGTCCTTGAGATGCCCGTACCAGGCATACGTCATGAACAGGTTCGACCCGACCAGCATCGCCACCGGCAACATCAAAATGCCAAAGCGTTCCATCTCAAAACTCCGGATTAAAGATTATGCAAGCTCTTGGAATGCCTCAATCGTCAGCCCTGAGGACCTGATGATTGATCGAAGCGTTCCTGGAGCGAGCTCTCGATGTTGCGGAACAGACAAGCTGACGATGCTGCCGCTCTTGAGCAGGACGACATGGGAACCGCGCTGTCGTGCGATGTGCCACCCAGCGCGCTGCAGCCGCTTAACGACTTCTGCGCCGGATACCACAGGGAGTTTGGGCATTAGACAGGAACCTCGACCTCGCGAACGGAAACTGTCAAAGGCATTCCCGCCTCGGCGCGAGCTTCAAGGCAGGCACGAATTGCCTCCTCGATATTAACCAACGCTTCTTCTTCGCTGCGCCCTTGGGAAATGCATCCGGGTATCGAGGGGCATTCGGCAACGATCATGCCTGTCTCATCACGATCAAGAGTAACCAAGAGTTTCATGTTTCACCTTGTCCCATTGTATCGACTGGCGGCGATCATGGTCAAGGAGTCGAAGGACCGTGGTACTCTGGATTCGGCTGCGGGATCTTGGCATCTACCTTCGCCAGCCACTCGTGCAGCATCTTCTGCAGGCGGTGGGCGATATCCGGCTGGACGGCGGCCTGATCGTGATCTTCGCTGACATCCTCGCGGAGGTTGTACAACTCGACGTGGCGGTCTTCGTAGAACTCGATGAGCTTCCAGTCGCCGCAGCGCACTGAGGCCCCCGGCGTGCCGCCCTGGTTGCCGTAATGCGGATAGTGCCAGAAGATCGCTTCGCGCGGCAGCTCGGCCCCGCCGCGCAGCAGCGGGGCGATGCTCACGCCGTCGCTGTGCTGGGCCGGCAGGGCGGGCAGGCCGGCCATCTCCAGGATCGTCGGGTAAAAGTCCGGGCTGGTCACCGGCGTCGTGCAGACGCTGTCGGCGGCCGTGACTCCCGGCCATCGCACCAGCAGCGGCGTTCGCGTGCCGCCTTCGAACATCCAGCCTTTGCCCTCGGCCAGCGGGGCGTTGCAGGTGGGGCTGCCTTCGCTGGTGGCCAGGCCGCCGTTGTCGCTGGTGAAAAACACGATCGTGTTGTCGGCGATGCCTTCCTCATCAAGGGCCGCCAGCACGCGGCCGATATTCTCGTCGAGATTCTGCACCAGGCCCGCGTAGGCGATATCCGACTGGAACAGCCGCCGCTTGACGGGCAGGTTCTCGCGCCCCTCGACGTGGTGCATGCGCCCAAGCTCGAACCACTGCTTCTTGTCCAGCCCCAGCGAGGCGGCCTTGGCGGCGTACTTGTCCAGGTACCGCTGCGGGGCCTGGATCGGCGTGTGCACCGCGTAGTGCCAGAGGTTGAGGAAGAACGGCTTGTCGCCGCGATTGCGGATGAGCTTGACGGCCTCGTCGGTCAGGCAGTCGGTCAGGAACGTCCGTTGCGGGGCATCGGGCATGTTGGGCAGCTTCCACGGGGCGAAGTACCCGCTCATCGGGCAGCCGATGTCGCTGCCGCCGACGTTGACGTCGAATCCGTGGTGCTGCGGCCAGTACGGCTCCTTGCCCAGGTGCCACTTGCCCACGTGCCAGGTCTGGTAGCCGCCGTCGCGTAGGGCGGCGGCAAGGCTGTGCTCGCTCAGAGGCAGTTGCCGCACGTACGGGGCGTCGATCACGCGGCCGCGCAGCGGGTGCAGCCAGTTGCCCCAGTCGATCCAGTCCGTCACGCCCAGTGCGGCCGGGTACTTGCCGCTCATGATGCTCGCCCGCGTCGGCGAGCAGACGGGGCAGGCCGCATACGCGTCTGTAAACCGCATCCCCTGCTGGGCCAACCGGTCCAGGCAGGGCGTCTCATAAAAGCTGCTGCCCTGGCACCCCAAGTCCCGCCAGCCCAGGTCGTCGATGAGGATGAACAGGATATTCGGCCGTTTCGTGCTTGGCATGTGCGCGACGATACCGGCTGGGGGCGGCGGAGTCAACGCGAGGACACTATTCCGATATGTTATTTTCAGTGAAATGTGCGACTCGTTCGTTTCAAATGGCACCAATGGCACCTAGGCAAAAAGTACTCATTTGGTCGCTTATTGCGCTCCTGGTTTTGGTTCTAGTTCCGGGGGTGGTTGTCCTTTCGCTTATGTACGTGGACACGCCGCACGTCGTTCCAAAATTGCCCGGTGAACTGGAATGGCAGGAGGTGCGAGAACCCCACGCTCATTTTGCCGATCCTCGTGGCGTTGGCGGCGAACGCGGCTATGGAGCGCAGATAATCCCCCTGGTCGTTCTTGATACCGGAAAGATGATTGTCCCAATTGTCAGGATCAAACGCGCTGGCGGCCTGGACAGGCATACCGTTGAAATGAATCCTGAGGCGCCGATTCGGGGGATAGGCGAAGGTGACGTCGTGGCATTGCCCGCGGACCCCCGCATGCGGAAATATGTCCTGCTTGTTCGATCGCTGAGCGAAAAATCGGGATGGCGGGTATTTGAGTTTGACGATCTTGGGCCGCGAGGCCAGCACGACATACTGGCCATCCCGGATGTGATGACTCTTCCTCGCCTGGAAGATCGAAAAGATCAGGATCTTCTATGGGACACGTATGAGCGTTTCCAGGAGGAGAAATATAGGTGGGCTGGGATGAGATATGAAAAAGGCAGTGACAAGAGACCATTGGGAGGCGAATGAAGGAGCGGTTCTTGCCAAGGGTGTCGAACTGTCAAGTATTTCTTGACAGTTGGCACTGCACGAAGAAACCCTCCTATGTTTGAACGGTCAAATATTCTTTTACAGTTGCCCCCGGCCTGTGTATGCCCCGGAACAGGATGCCGTACCAGTGCGTCAAATCATGTGCGAGATGAACCTTCTTCGGGGTTTGATGAGAAACGGGCCGCAGGGGCGAGACGCTCCTGTGACTCATGGGCGGGAGGCCCATGCTACTGGAATCTCGTTGAAATGCATGCCCCCTGCGCAGAGAATAGCCATTTCCGTTGCGCCGGAAGACGGTCGACCCCGTAGGCGGAGCGGGTAAGGGTACAAACCCGGGAACTTTTTTGGTCACGCACAAAGGAATGGCAGACATGGCACGTAAGGTAAAGATGATCGACGGCAATGAGGCTACCGCCCTGGTAGCGCACAAGGTCAACGAAGTGATCGCCATCTATCCGATCACGCCCTCCAGCGGCATGGGCGAATTGGCCGACGAATGGTCTGCGGCCGGCAGGAAGAACATCTGGGGCACCGTCCCCAGCGTCACTGAAATGCAGTCCGAAGCCGGCGCCGCCGCGGCTGTCCACGGCGCTCTGCAGACGGGCTCGCTGACGACGACCTTCACCGCCAGCCAGGGCTTGCTGCTGATGATCCCGACGATGTACAAGCTCGCCGGCGAATTGATCCCCACGGTCTTCCATGTCACCGCCCGCTCGCTGGCCTGCCAGGCCCTTTCGATCTTCGGCGACCACAGCGACGTGATGGCTGTCCGCCAGACCGGCTTTGCACTGCTGTCGGCAGGGTCCGTGCAGGAAGCGCATGACATGGCGCTGATCGCCCAGGCCGCCACGCTCGAATCGCGCATCCCCTTCGTGATGTACTTCGACGGCTTTCGCACTTCGCACGAGGTCGCCAAGGTCGAGCTGCTTGACGAGGCCGACATCCGCGCCATGATCGACGAATCGCTCGTGCTGGCCCATCGCGGCCGGGGCATGTCGCCCGACCGTCCGTTCATCCGCGGCACGAGCCAGAACCCCGACGTGTACTTCCAGGGCCGCGAGACCGTCAACAAGTTCTACGACGCCTGCCCGGCCATCGTGCAGAAGGCGATGGACAAGTTCGCCAAGCTCACCGGCCGCGCGTACAAGCTCTTTGACTACGTCGGCGCCCCCGATGCCCAGCGCGTCGTGGTGCTCATGGGCAGCGGCGCCGAAGTCACCCACGAGGCCGTCGAGCACTTCACGGCCGCCGGTGAGAAGGTCGGTGTCCTGAAGGTGCGGCTGTACCGGCCCTTCAACAACGCGGCGCTGCTGGCCGCTCTGCCCAAGAGCGTCAAGTCGATCTGCGTGCTCGACCGCACCAAAGAGCCCGGCGCGGCCGGCGAACCGTTGTACCTGGACGTCATCAACGCCCTGGCCGAAGGCGGCCGCACCGGCATCAAGGTCACCGGCGGTCGCTA
Organism: Planctomycetaceae bacterium; assembly: GCA_021371965.1. The sequence continues at coordinate 13,902 of JAJFVE010000190.1, read as the reverse complement.
CGGCCTGTCGAGCAAAGAGTTCACCCCGGCGATGGTCAAGGCGGTGTTCGACAACATGGCCGCAGCCTCGTCCAAGAACCACTTCACCATCGGCATTAATGATGATGTGACGCACCTGTCGCTGGCGTGGGACCACAGCGTCAGTTCCGAAGCCAAGGATGTTGTCCGAGCGATGTTCTACGGCCTGGGCAGTGACGGCACGGTCGGGGCCAACAAGAACTCGATCAAGATCATCGGCGAAGAGACCCCCAACTACGCCCAGGGCTACTTCGTGTACGACTCGAAGAAGGCCGGCGCGATGACCGTCAGCCACCTGCGATTCGGTCCCCGGCCGATCCGCTCGGCGTACCTGATCGACCGCGCGAACTTCGTGGCCTGCCACCAGTTCAGCTTCCTGGAGCGGTTCGACATGGTCGGCCCGCTGCTGGAAGGCGGCACGTTTCTGGTCAACGCCCCGTGCGAGATGAACGAGGTCTGGGACATGCTGCCGGCCAAGGTGCAGCAGCAGCTTATCGACAAGAAGGCCAAGCTCTTCGCCATCAACGCCTATCACGTGGCCAAAGAGGCCAAGATGGGCACCCGCATCAACACGATCATGCAGGTGTGCTTCTTCGCGCTGTCAGGCGTGCTCCCGCGCGACGAGGCCATCGCCAAGATCAAGGACACCATTAAAAAGACCTACGGCAAGAAGGGCGAAGAGGTCGTGAAGATGAACTTCGCGGCCGTCGACCACGCCCTGGCCAACCTTCACGAGATTAAGATTCCCGCCAAGGCCACGAGCAAGGTGGCGGCGCGGCTGACGGTGGCGGCCGAGGCCCCGGCGTTCGTTCAGGACGTGACGGCCACGATTATGGCCGGCTGCGGCGACGACCTGCCTGTCAGCAAGATGCCCATCGACGGGACGTGGCCCAGCGATACGACCAAGTGGGAGAAGCGCAACATCGCCCTGGAGATTCCGGTCTGGGACCCGGACGTATGCATCCAGTGCGCCAAGTGCTCGATCTCGTGCCCTCACGCGACCATCCGCGGCAAGGTATACGACGAGGCCACTTTGAAGGATGCCCCCGCGACGTTCAAGAGCATCGACGCCAAGGGCAAGGAATACGCCGGCAAGAAGTGGACCATCCAGGTCGCCCCGGAAGACTGCACCGGCTGCGGGCTGTGCGTCGAGGCCTGCCCGGCCAAGAACAAGACCAACCCCAGCCGCAAGGCCATCAACATGGAGTTCCAGCCGCCGCTGCGAGCGACCGAGCGCGGCAACTGGGAGTTCTTCCTGACCATCCCCGAGAGCGACCGCGGCACGCTCAAGACCAACACCGTCAAGGGCAGCCAACTCTGCCGGCCGCTGTTTGAGTTCTCCGGCGCCTGCGCCGGCTGCGGCGAAACGCAGTATGTCAAGCTGCTGACGCAGATGTTCGGCGACCGCGCCCTGATCGGCAACGCCACCGGCTGCTCGAGCATTTACGGCGGCAACCTGCCCACGACGCCGTACAGCGTCAACGAAGACGGCCGCGGACCCTCGTGGAACAACTCGCTGTTCGAAGACTGCGCCGAGTTCTCGCTGGGCCTGCGCCTGACGACGGACAAGCAGATCCAGTACGCCTCAGAACTGCTGATGGCTATGAGCGACGCCGTCGGCGCCGAACTGGTTAAGGGCATCCTTGATTGCCCGCAGTCCGACGAGGCGCAGATCAACCAGCAGCGCCAGCGCATCGAGCAGCTCAAGAAGGCGCTGTCGTCCCGCAAGGACGACAAGAGCGTGCAGCTTGCCTCGCTGGCCGACGTGCTGGTGCGCAAGAGCGTCTGGGCCGTCGGCGGCGACGGCTGGGCGTACGACATCGGTTACGGCGGGCTGGACCACGTGCTGGCCAGCGGCCGCGACATCAACGTGCTGGTGCTCAACACGCAGGTGTACTCCAACACCGGCGGGCAGTGCTCCAAGGCCACGCCGCTGGGCGCGGTGGCCAAGTTCGCCGCCAGCGGCAAGCCTTCGCCCAAGAAGGACCTGGCGCTGATCGCCATGACGTACGGCAACATCTACGTCGCACAGATCGCCATGGGCGCCTCCGACGTGCAGGCCGTCAAGGCCTTCGCCGAGGCCGAGAGCTACCCCGGCTCGAGCCTGATTATCGCCTACTCGCACTGCATCGCCCACGGATTCAACCTGCGGCAGGGCTTTGAGCAGCAGAAGGCTGCCGTCGCCAGCGGCGCTTGGCCGCTGCTGAGGTTCGACCCCCGCCTGGCCGAGCAGGGCAAGAACCCGCTGCAACTGGACAGCAAGGATCCGACGATCCCGCTGGAAACCTACGCCTACAACGAGAACCGCTTCAAGATGCTGCAGATGAGCGACCCGGATCGCGCCAAGACATTGCTGGCGGATTCGCAGAAGAACATCCTCGCCCGCTGGAACTTCTACAAGCAGATGGCGGCGATGGACTATTCGCAGAACGTTGCGAAACCGTAAACGGCGCCGCTTGCGGCGTAGCGTCTGTCAATAACACGAGCCCCCGATCTTGCGATCGGGGGCTCGCTTTTTTGGGTAATCCTTTACCCTCGACAACCGATGAGCGCGCCTGCTGTCCTTATCGCTCGTTCTTGATTGTCTGGTAAAGCTCGTATGCCTCTTTGACTTTCAGGCCGTCGTGCACGATCCCGCGCACGGCCTTGACCATCCCCAGCGGGCTGTCGGACAGGAAGATGTTGCGCCCCATGTCCACGCCCGCGGCGCCCTGGTCGATGGCCTTGTACGCCATGTCCAGCGCGTCCATCTCGGGCAGCTTCTTGCCTCCGGCGATCACCACCGGGATCGGGCAGCCGGCCACGACCTTCTCAAAGCCTTCCTCGCAGAAGTACGTCTTGACGAAGTGCGCGCCCAACTCCGCGCAGATGCGCGTCGCCAGGCCGAGGTAGCGGCTGTCGCGGACGAGCTCTTTGCCCACGGCCGTCACCGCCAGCGTCGGAATGCCGTGGCGATTGCCGGTGTCGATGAGCTTGACGAGGTTGCCGATGGTCTGATGCTCGTAGGGGCCGCCGATGAACACCTGGCAGGTGATGGCCGAGGCGTTGATGCGGATCGCGTCTTCGATGTCGACGCCGATGAGCTCTTCGGAAAGCTCCTTGAGAATGCTCACGCCGGCGCTGCATCGCAGCACGACGGGGCGCGAGGTCGAGGCGGGGATCGTCGTGCGCAGCGCCCCTCGCGTGCACATCAGGGCGTCGACATGCTCGGCCAGCGGCACGATGCTCAGGTCCATGCGCTCCAGGCCCGACGTGGGGCCCATGAAGTAGCCGTGGTCGAACGCCAGCATGACCGTGCGGGCCGAGCGGGGATTGAAGATTCGCGCTAGGCGGTTCTGCATGCCCCAGTCGAGCGAGTGAGCACCCTTGAGAAAGAACTTGTTGCTGGAAACAGGAACGTTCTCGTGAAAGTCCTTGGCGTCGCTCTTGACGTCTTTGTCGGCCATGCTGAATCCTTGATTGGGAATGATTCTGACGGCGCGTATTCTACTTCGTCCCGGCGGGAAAGCAACAAATCGCCGGGGAAAAAACGAGTAACCGACGACGAGGACGACGACGAGGACGACGACGAAGACGACGATGAAGACGAAGAACCCTTCAGGTCGCGTTCGTTAGCGGTCGAGCCCGCCAACGGCTGATCTTCGACTCGCTCGACGGGTTGATCTCTTCCAACAACCGCGCGGAGCAAGCTCCGCCGCTAACGATCCTCTATCCATCCATCCATCCAATCATCCATCCGTCCATTCGCTTTTTCCAGTTGCCATTTCACCAGTTTTCGGCCATAAGGTTCCCTTCAGCGTGCTAACAAAGGAAGAGAACATGAGCATTCCCCGCAACGAGTATCCGCGTCCGCAGTTTGTCCGCCCGCAGTGGCTTTGCCTCAACGGGCCATGGCAGTTCGAGATCGACTACGCCGACACCGGCCGCGAGCGCGGTCTGCGCGACGCTGAGCTTAAGAGCACCATCACCGTGCCGTTCTGCCCGGAAAGCCCGCTGTCGGGCGTCGAACACTTCGACTTCATGAACGTCGTGTGGTATCGCCGCAAGGTCACCATCCCGGCGGAATGGGCAGGCAAGAACGTGCTGCTGCACTTCCAGGCCGTCGACCACGACGCCACGGTCTGGGTCAACGGCAAGTTCGTGCGGCGCCATCGCGGCGGGTTCACTCCCTTCACGTGCGACCTGGCGGGTATTGCCGAGGCAGGGCAGGAAATCACCATCGTCGTCCGCGCCCGCGACCTCAAGAACGCCATGCACGGCCAGGCCGGCGGAAAGCAGTGTCACGGCTACGACCGCTCCGGCTGCATGTACACCCGCACGACGGGCATCTGGCAGACGGTCTGGCTCGAGCCGGTTCCCGCCGTGCACCTCAAGCGTCCGCGCATCACGCCGGACATGACGGCAAGCATGCTGCGCATCGCCCAGCCGATCACCAACAGCCGCCCCGGCACGAGCGTGCGGACCACGCTCAGCGACGCCAAAGGCGCCGTTGCGGCCGCGACGATCCCGGCCGACAAGGACTTCACGCCCACCGTCGAGTTGAAGATCCCCGCCGACCGCCTGCGGCCCTGGAGCATCGAAGACCCGTTCCTGTATGGGCTCAAGATCGAACTGCTCGACGCGGCCGGCAAAGTCATCGACGCTGTCGACAGCTACGCCGGAATGCGCAGCGTGACCATCGACGGGATGGCCGTGAAGATCAACGGCAAGAAGGTCTTCCAGCGCCTCGTGCTGGACCAGGGCTATTACCCTGATGGCATCCTGACGGCGCCCTCGGACAAGGCGCTGGTCAAGGACATCGAGTTGTCGATGGCGGCGGGCTTCAACGGCGCGCGGCTGCACCAGAAGGTGTTTGAACAGCGGTTCCTCTACCACGCCGACCGGATGGGCTACCTGGTCTGGGGCGAGTTCGGCGACTGGGGCATCGACAAGGCCTCGCCTAAGGCTACGTACATCGGCCAGTGGCTCGAGGTGCTGCAGCGCGACTACAACCACCCGTCGATCGTCGGATGGTGCCCGCTCAACGAGACCGGTCAGCCGATCCCCGACGGCGTCGAGGGGCTCGACGATCTGACGCACGGGCTGTTCCTGGCCGCCAAGGCGATGGACACGACTCGCCCGGTAATCGACGCGTCGGGCTACTCGCACCGCCGGCAGGACACCGACATCTACGACAGCCACGACTACGAACAGGACCCGGCGAGTTTCAAGGCCCGCCACGCAAGCCTGGCGCAGGACGACCCGTACGTCAACCCGGGCAAGGCCGGCCAATGGTCGCTGCCGTACGCGGGTCAGCCGTTCTTCATCAGCGAGTTCGGCGGCACGTGGTGGCACCTGGAGATGAACACGCACCGCGAGAAGTACGCCTCCGATCTGTCGTGGGGCTTCGGCATGTCGCCGATGACGCTGGAAGAGTTCTACCAGCGGTTCGAAGGCCTTTGCGGCGTGCTGCTGGACGACCCGCACATGTTCGGCTACTGCTACACGCAGCTCACCGACGTCTTTCAGGAGCAGAACGGGGTCTACCTCTTCGACCGCAAGCCCAAGTTCAACATCGCCCGCCTGCGCCGCGCGCAGGCGCGCCCGGCCGCGATCGAGCACTATGGAGTGCGGCAGCCTTAGCTGCCGCTTTGGATGGTCAAGGTGTGACACGAAGGCGCAGAGAAAACCGGAAAAGAATAAGTACGCTTTCGCGATGAGTTTCGTCGTCTGTAGTTGTCTGTGCGATTCGGCGCCGGTCTGCGGCCGATCGAAAGACGGCGGCGCTACTCCTCGATGTGGATGGCATCGACGGGACAGCTCTCGGCGGCTTCGGTGGTTTTCGCGCGCAGTTCCGCCGGGACCGGGTCGGTGATGGGCTTGGCGAAGCCGTCGTCGCCCATCTGGAAGACTTCCGGGCAGATGTCCACGCACAATTCGCAGCCGATGCAGGTTTCGTCGACGATGGCTTTCATGATATCCCCTGAGGCCGGGCCTCAGTTGCGCCGGAAGAGTCGAGGCAGAGGGCGCTGAAGAACGCATCTCCGCGACGACTCTTCCGTCGGCAACTGCGATAGCCCCGGCGGGAGCGATGGCGGTCTCCCCCCCGTGGGTTAGACCGCCAGGCTGCCCTCCAGGGCATAACGGATCTTCGATAGCGAACTCTTCTCGATCTGCCGCACGCGTTCCAGCGACAACCCCAGGATCTTGCCGATCTGCATGAGCGTGCGCGGTTGATCGTCGTCAGACATTCCAAAGCGTTCCTGGATGACGGTGCGTTCGATGTCGCTCAGGGCGGCATGGTTCTTGAGCAGCACCTGGCGCACGACGTCGATGGCATCGGTGCGCTGCTGTTCGTGGCGCTGTTCGATGAAGTCGCTGCGCTCCAGTTCCGGGTCGAACTGCACGGGGCAGTATTTGTGCCGCGTGCGGGCCTTGCTGGCCAGGCGCGAGAAGCAGGCCAGGATCGAGCGGCAGGCGTAGGTCGAAAACTTGAACCCGCGCGCGACGTCGAACTTCTCGACGCTGCGCAGAACGGCCATGTAGCCTTCCGAGATCAGGTCGCTGAACTCCACGCCGCTGTGGGTGGCTCGCTGGGCCATCGCCGGAACCAGCGGCAGATTGGCATGCACGATCTTGCGGTGGGCGTCCTGGGCGCGGCGCCGCCAGAGCCCCCACTGCTGCGTCGCAGCGCCGCTGCGGCGCGTCAGCTTCGACATGCGGTACTTGGCGTAGTTGTATCGCAGGAACAGTAGTTTCTCCTCGTGCGTTCGCAGCGAGGGGCGGCTCTGCGGTTGCTCGGGCACGTCATCGAGCACCTGCGGGAGCAGGCGGTAGTTCGGCACGTCGATCGACGCCGAGGACGGCCCCCACAGCCGCTCCTCCGCCCCTGGCAGCGAGAAACTGCGATGATGAACGTGATCCAGGCTGGGCAGTTCCATCTCCATCCGGGTCAGCCATTCCTTGTCGAGATCTTTGCTGCTGCAGGAAGCCGCCGGGGCCCGCCGCCGGGATGTGACGATTGCTTTGACCACGTTTCTGTCCTTGCCGCCCTGACCGGGGCCCCGGGCTCTTGAGGAAGCCTTCCACCCGTCGCTGCGGGCAGACCGCGGCCGTGCCGCGACTGCACGTTTGGATTGTGAAGCATTTGTTTTCATGGTGACCTCGCCGAATCAGGCGCTGCAGAACGACGAATGCTCCTGTCCGGCCAGGTCAGAATGCAGTGTCAGAACATTTGGCAGAGCGCTGTTGGGCTGGTGGCGAGCCAGTTCCCTGGGCAACGCCACTTCCATCGTGGCCAGATATCCGCTGACGGCCGCGTGCATCTTGCGGGAGGCTTCCTGCCGCGTGTGCCCCCAGACCCGGCAGCCGGGCAACGCCGGGCACCAGGCCTTGAATGTCCCGTCAGCCTGGGCAGTCATTTTGAAGACCAGTTTCATATTGCACATCCTCAAGTAAATAAAGATCGTTCGAGGCGTCAGAGACCAACCGTCTCGCTTGCTTCAATTGTGGCCTGAGCCGGAGAGCTTTCAATCGGTGCTGTTACCGCTTTGTGACCTGCCGATACTTCCAGAGGCACTGGGGAAAACACCTAGAAGCGGACGAGAGAAGAGGGACGGGGGGAGGGAGGGATGGGTGGACGGGTGGATGGATGGACGGGTGAAGTACTCGCCAGGGATAACTGATTACCGATTACTGATTACCGATCACCGCTTTGATCAACATTCCTGGTACTGCACCCAGTGGATCGCCTGGCGGAGCAGGCGCGAGGCGCTGCTGCATTTGAGCTTGTCCTTGATGTTCTCGCGGTGCGAATCGACGGTCTTGGAACTGATGTGAAGCCGCTGGGCGATCTCCCGCGTCGGAAGACCGTTGCCGATCAGCTCGAAAATCTCCAGTTCGCGATCGGTCAGCGTGTCGAAAGGGGTACGCCCGCCGCCGGTTCCGGAGTTGGCGAAACGGCTGAGCACCTTCGACGACATCTGCCCGCTGATATAGATATTTCCCCGCAGCACCGTCCGGATACCTTCGATGACGTTGGCGGGATTTTCCTCTTTGGTGATGTAACCCATCGCCCCCGATCTCAATACTCGCTCGGCATAGAGCGCCTCGTCGCGCATCGACAGCACGACCATCCGCAGATCAGGGAACTGCGTGCTGGCCTGGCGGATCAGATCCAAGCCGCTGCTGTCCTTGAGACTCAGGTCGATCAGGACCACGTCGGGTTTCTGGGCGGCCATCATCACCAGGGCGTCAACGGCGTTATCCGTCTCGCCGCAGATGCACAGGTCGCTCTCGCGTTCGACCACCATCCGAACGCCCTGCCGGACGATCGGGTGGTCTTCAACGAGCAGAACCTTCGTCAATATGACCGTGGCGCGCGCTTTTTCAGATTTGCTCATATGCATCCTCATCCATCCCCGAACCCGACTTGGCGTAATCATAACACGCGCCAGCGGAAGTTCACTAAAAAAACCGCCGGCCGTCCTGCTTCGCCATCGCGGTGGCATTTTCTCCTTCGCCCGGCGCGCATATAGTGAATAAGGGAAGCTTAGACCAATAAGCAGGAGGCTCGTCATGGCCGAGCAGATCACCAAGGCTCGCATCCGCGAGTTGATGTCGCAAGTTCATCCGCAGAACGTTTCGATCACCATGGCCATGCATCCGTTCGGGCCCTCCAAGCAGGAAGATGCCCTCCGGCTCAAGAACCTGCTGGAAAAGGCTCGCAACGGTCTTATGGCCCTGGGCGTCGCCGGCGCGCGGGCGCAGCGGCGAGTTGACGGCGTGGCCGCACGCGTCGGCGCCGGTCACATTTGGGAAAACCAGTGCCACGGACTGGCCGTCTATTTGGGTCAGGAGAGAGACTATGTCTTTCTGCTGCCCCAGCCGCCGCGCGAGATGGTCGTCGTGGGTCCGAGATTCCAGATCAAACCGCTCCTGGCGGCGGTAAGTCCCCAGGGAAAATTCTACATTCTGGCCTTGAGCTCCAATCACGTGAGGCTTTACGAAGTTGACCGCAGGAGCATCAAGGCCGTCGAGACCCCGGCGATACCTCGCGACTATGCCGAGGCCACGCGCTTCAACGAGTTTCAGCGCCAGGTCAGCTTTCACACCGGAACGTCGGGGCACGGCCCCGGCGCCAGACGCCCGGCGATGTTCCACGCCCAGGGCGGCGGCGGGGACGACTCCGACAAGAAAAAGTACCTCCTGGACTTCTGCCACCTGGTAGACACCGGCCTTCAGAACGTGCTGGCTGGCGAAACCGTCCCGCTGGTGCTGGCGGCGTGTGAACCGCTGGCGGGCATGTTCCGCCAGTGCTGCAGCTATCGGTTCCTCTATGACCGATCCGTCGATGGCAATCCTGAGTTGCTGGCCCCACAGGACCTGCACGCACTGGCGATGCGGGAGATGGGCGAGCACTTCTCGCTCACGAGGCGCCGCCATGGCGATCTCTACCGCCAGTTGGCTTCAACGCCTCACGCATCGAGCAACATCGAGGAGATCCTCTCAGCCGCCGGATATGGGCGCGTCGAGACGCTGTTTGTCTCTGGCGAGGACCAGTGCTGGGGCCGCTACGACGGCGACAGCGGGCAGATGGAGATTCACGACGCCCAGCAGGACGGCGACGAAGACCTCTTCGACCTAGCCGCGGCGCAGACGTTTCAAAACGGCGGAACGATCCACGTCCTGCCGCGTAACGAGATGCCCGACACCGGGGCGATCGCCGCGACGTTCCGGTACGCCCTGTCCAACGCCGAGGCGGGATAAACGAAGATCAGGGGCGCGGGCATCCATAGACGTGAACGCCCGCACTGTCGGCGACGACGACCGCGTTGTCCAGGATCACGGCCTGAGCGTCGCAGTCCTGGCGATAGGATTGGCTGCACGCGGCGCCGGTCAGTTCGCGGCGGGACAAATGGACCGCCGTCACGGCGTCGAAGACGTCCACATGCATCCGCGGCTCGATCCTTGCCCACTTGACGTCGATGTCCTGGCGCTCGCGTCGGTGCAGGTACTTGCCCTTGAGGCCCGACACCACGACCATCTTGCTGCCGACGACGCGGAAATCGTAGATGCCCTGCAGCGTCTGCTCGGGCCCGGGCGGCAGGTTATAGATGATTTCCTTCCGCGTTGCGGGGTCAAAGCGGAACAGTTGCCCGTAGAACCGCAGGTACGCCCCGTCGGCTTTGGATCGCACGCCCATGCACCAGGGATAGATCTCCGTGATGCGCGGGTCCGCCCCGCGGCGCCACGCCCCGGTGACGCCCGGGTCGCCCACGGCTGGGCGATATTTCGCCCGCAAGGCGCCGTTGATGTAGCACACGCCGGCGGGGCCAAAGGCCGAGCAGTCCGGCCAGTTCACCAGGTCGTCCAGCAGCGGCGAGATTTGTCGCACCCCGCCGCTGGTGGCGTCGACCGCCACGTCGGCCACCTGCCACGCTCCCCCGTCGCCGCCGAAGGCTGCGGTGAGGAACAGGTGCAGTTGCGCCCGCGCGTCAGCCCCGCGCTCGAACCGCATGCCCAGCAGCCCCTGGCGCGGGCGGAAACGCATCGGGTCGCTGAAGGGGCGCGACCAGAGCACCTTGCCCGTGCCGCCATCGACGGCTGCAGCATAAGGCTCCCAACTGTTGCCCAGCCTCCACGGGCAGGTTGCCGCCGCCACGAACGAGTCGTCGCCGTCGATCTGGTACGGACAAAACGGCAACTTGACCGACCAGCGCAGCGTTCCGTCAGCGAGGTCCAGGGCGGTCAGGTCGTGGCCGCTTCGCAGCACCATGCGGCCGCCGACAATGCTGCCACCGGCGGCCTGGGCGGGCAGGAATTGCTGCCAGGCGATCTTGACTTGCCCGCGCAGTTGCAGGGACGCGGCTTGGCGGCCGACCAGCACGCCCAGCGCGCCTGCGTCGCGGTCCTGCGGCGGCGTCACGAGGATCGGGTTCTGGCAGGGCAGGCTCCAGACCTCTTTGATGTCGGCCGGCGCGGCGAAAATATCCGCCCCCTCGGCGAGGGAGACACTCCTGCCGGCCGCGAGCGTCGGCCCGGCCACTTCAGCCAGCGAGCCGTCGGGTAAGATCGCGTGCTGCCAGAGGCTGCCCAAGTTGAGATCGCGCTGCTCGAGCGTTTTGCCCGTCTGGGCCTGCAGGCGGTGCGCGACAGCGCCGCTGACGAGAATGACCTCGCCGGCGACCACGGCGGCCTGCGAACCGGTGCCCTGCTCGAAAGAGCGGCACCACTGCACGCGCCCGGTGGCGACATCCAGCCCCGCCAGCCACTGCCCGTTGACGCACACCAGAGTGCCGCCGCTGACGCCGACGAGCCTGTCCGAGGGAACCAGCAACGCCTCCCAGAGCAGTTTGCCGCTGTCGCGATGCAGCGCCAACACGCCGCTGTGGTCGCGCGGCGCCACCAGCACTGTCTCGCCCGCCACGATCGCCCCGGCCCCCTCCCGCGACGACTGACCGGCCGAGCCGGCGTAGCCGCTGAGCCATTCCACCGTCCCGTCGCGGGCGTCGCAGCGGGCCACGATCCCCAGGTTCGTCGCGCAGTACACCGACCCCTGATGCACCGACACGCAGCACGCCCCCCGCGCCGATTCAAAGTCGCCGCGGTCCCAACTGCCGATGCCCTGCTTCCAGAGCAGGTGGCCGCTGCGCCCGTCCAGGCACACCAGCGTCAGCGCGGATGAATCCTCGCCGCCCTGCACCGCCAGCGCGTACAGACGCCCCTCGGCGACGGTCGGCTCGCTCAGTGGCGTAAGGTTCTTCCACTCACTCGACTCTGCGGTGGTCCACAGCGCGGCGCCGCCGCGAACGTCGCAGGCCTCGATCTGCGGCTTGGCGCCATCGACGAGCGTGTAGAACGCCCGCAAGGTTCCCAGCGCCGCGGCGACATCGCCCAGAGCCGACGAGGCGGGCCCGCGCACGGCGATGGGCCGCGGGAGGTTCTGCCGCCACCAGCGCGACGCTTCGACAAACGTCACGCCTTGCGCAGGAACCTTGGCAGCATTAGTTGCTTCCTGCGGCGGCGCGTGTACCCAGAGGCTCTTGCCGCCGGCCGCGGCGAACCGGGCGAGCTTCGCTCCGCTGACAAACATCGCATCGCCGTCGACCTGGATCGCATCCACCGGGCCGACGTCGCGCGGAGCGCCGGCGCCGCTCGGCGCCGCCCACAGCGGCGGCAGCTCGATGCGCCGCCGAACCAGCGATGCCAACGCGATCGGGCGCTCGCTCGCCCCCGCCGCGGCCGACAGAATCGCTTCCTTGATCTTCGCCGCCGGCGATCTGCCGCCGCGCCACGGCAGCAGCGTGCTGTCAGGCACCGCCGCCATGGCGGCGTCGATCTGCCAGCGCGGGGCGTTTTCCTGAGCCAGCGCCAGCCATAACCCCACTTGGGCGCACAATCGCAGGTCGGCGTCTCCCGCGTGACGCAGCACGTCGCCAAAGGCCGCGAAGGCGCCCTGCCGCCGCCCGCCGCGGAGCGAGTGCTCGCCGAAGTCCAGCAGCGCCTCATGCACGCTGGCGGCCCAGGGATACTTCCTGGCCAGGTTGGCCAGGTCGTGCGGGTCGCCGCCCTGGCGAAGCTGTTGGGCCAGGTTGCGTGCGGCCTGTTCCTGCGCCGTCCGCAGCGCCGTCAGCGCCTGGGGCGGCAGGTGACACAGGGCCTGGTCGGCCGCGGCGCGGTAGGAAATGTAATGCGTGTCGCTGACTCGCAGCAGCAGGCCCGACTGCCCGCCCAGGTCGGCCACGCGCGCCAGCTCGTCGGCTTTGGCGGCGGCGTCTTCGGCCTCGCGGATATGGATGGCCGCTTCCCACCGCATTTCCATGTCGACGTTGCGGGGCACGCGGATGGCCGGACCGGGCAGCGCCCGCCCCATGCCCTTCGACGCGTCCTGTGACTTGTCGTAATACGCCGCCGCCTGCTCGCCGTGCCCCATCGCCGTCAACAGGTCGCCCGCGGCCGCGTACGCGCGAGGACACTGCGGGCCCACGCGGGCGACCGCCTTGAAGAACGCCGCAAAGGCGTCGTATCGCGGCTGGGCGGCCAGCGCCGCCGCCATTCGCTGCAGCGCCGCGAGGACGACCGGATCCGTGTTGGGGATGGCGCCGGCCTCGTTGAGGTCGAGGATCTCCTGCATGACGAAAGCCCAGTCCATCGCCGAGGGGTTCTTGACGGCATCCTGGAAGGGCTGATCGATGATGTCGGCGTAGGCCGCCGCAGCAAGGTCTTTGCGCTGCGGGAACTCCTTGATCAACGCGTAGAGGTAGTAGGACCGCCACCACATGCTGCCGGCCTGGGCGTACGCGTCGGCGATCTGGCGATAGGCATCGGCGTGCTTTTCCCGATCGGCCGGCGATTTGAACCGCGCGATCATCGCCTTGAGCAGCGTGATCTTGCGAAGCGCCTGGGTGCGAGATGCGACAGCCGCAGCCGCCTTGTCGCGTCCGGCCTTGACCGGCTCGCCCAGCGGATTGGCTGCCAGCGTCTGCTCCCACGTGTCGCGCCAAACGATCGGCGGCCCGGTCCACTCCGGCGGCAGATAGTCCACCTCCCGCGCCCGCGGCGGCCCCTGTGCAAAAGCCGCCGCCGGCAAGAGGACCAGCGCTGCGATCAGCGATTTGAAAGCACGTTTGGGCATCCACGTTCATAACCCCCGCCCACCTGTCGGGGAACAGCAAATCGCCTCGGCCCCCAGGTGCCGTGGCGGGGAGTCCCGAAGGGACGGACAGCCACGATCCCTGATCGCCGGGTGCCATGGCGGCCGTTTCTTAGAGCATCTAGCGATCATCTGTAGCGTATCCGCAGCTACGGAAGTAGCCTTGGCACTCCTCCGCGCTCACGGCCCTGAGAGCTTGGCCGATCACACCAATGAGTTCCTCCAACGTACGCCCGGCGGCCCGACGCAAC
>JAJFVE010000182.1 GCA_021371965.1 Planctomycetaceae bacterium | reverse complement strand
TCTCACACCTCCGGGTGGGGCACCCGTGGCCAATGGGGACAAGCTGCCGCGGTTTGTGCTGCCCACAGGCGGTCTGGCGTACTTTGAGAACCAGTCGCCCAAGGGGCCGGGGATGCCTTTGTTCCTCAAGGGCGTGCGGTTAGCGGCCTATGTGGGCCGGCGTGGGCGGGCTGTCGAGGAAGATGCCCTGGACGCGGGGGTGCTGGGGCCATATTACCTTGAGCCGCTGAACCTCAACGGCGACACATGGGACTTCCTGCTCGGGACCCGCGCCGGGTACTATGTCTTCGCAAACCCCAAGTCGCGCCTGTACTACCCCATGCCGACTCTGGAATCGACCGAGGGCATCCCTAACCCGCTCTTCCCGCCGCTGTATTCCTGCACCGCTGCCAGCCTGAGCGGTGCGGGACGTGGGCTACTCTGCGGGCTGGGAGACTATGGTTTTGTCTGTTACTACCCGCCCGAGCAAGTCCCGCAACTCAACGGCGGTCACTGATCCGAGGCCGATTCCCCATGTCCGACCTGTGGCTACTGAGACATACCGGCTGGCCCGGCGCCGTTGCGGGTGTCACCCAGCGCGGTCCGCATGATCCCGCCGATCCAGCCAGCGGCTACAACCTCGGCCACACCGCCAACGCGAATCACGGGCAGGTGGACGCGCTGCGCCGCCGAGCCCTGGATGAACTTGGCGTTGGAGATCATAGCCTCGTCTGCAGCGACCAGATCCACGGTACCCGCATCTCAGTCGCGAGCTACGACGCCCTCCCGCAACTGCCCCGCCGGCATGGCTGGCCCTACTACCCTGAGGCGGACGCGCTCATCACTGCAGACGACCGGCTGGCGCTGATGCTCTTCTTCGCGGACTGCTGTCCCGTGACCCTCTACAGCCCCGACGCCCGCTGCGGCGGCATAGCCCATTGCGGCTGGCGGGGCAGCGTGGCCGACCTGGCTGGAAAGACGGTGCGCGCGCTGAGTGAGACGTTCGGCGCTCCGGCTCATGGCCTACGCGCCCTCGTTGGTCCCTGCATCTGCGCGAAGTGCTATGAGATCGGCCCCGAAGTTGCGGACGCCGTACTTGCGCTCAACCTCCCAGAGACGCTGCACAAACAGGACAATAGCCTGTACCTGGACTTGCTGGCGCTCAATACTGCCCTCCTGGAGCGCGCAGGCGTCCTGTCCTAGCACAACCCGCCGCTCACCACTTGCACCAGTTGCGGCGACATTCCCCTCCACTCCTACCGCCGCCACGGCCCGACGGTGGGCCGCCTCGCTGCCTTCTTCGCCCTCCGTTCCTCCGTTACAGAGACGTAAACCTACAACTTTACTGATGTGTCAGCGTCAATTCAGAGAGGGTCGGAGCAGGGAGGCCGCGCCTCTGCGGCTGGGTCTGCTAGGGGGCATTGCTGGGGAGAGATTCGCAGCGCAGCGCTGTGCACCGTGGGGATGGAGTGGTGGAGATGAGGAATTGCTACCGCGCGATGCGGCTCAGCGTGATCGGTGGCGGCGTGTTTGCCGCTGTCTTGCTCGTATCCGGACAGA
>JAJFVE010000174.1 GCA_021371965.1 Planctomycetaceae bacterium | reverse complement strand
TGGCGGGCGAGGCCTTCGAGCCGCTTGCCGTGCTCGATCATGTCGTGGATGCGGCTGTCGGTGTCGTAGAGCTTCTTGAGGTCCGGCTCGCTCTCGAGGGCGCTGTCGAGCGTGACGTGCAGCGCGTCGGGCACCTTCTTGTGGACGACGTCCACCTCGGCCACGCTCATGCCCATCACGCGTCCGACGTCCTTGAGCACGGCGCGGGCCTTGAGCGTTCCGGAGGTGATGATCTGCGCGACGTGGCCGTACTTTTCGCGCACGTATTGGATGACGCGCCCGCGCCCTTCCTGGCAGATGTCGATGTCGATATCGGGCGCCTCTTTGCGCTGCGGGTCGGTGAACCGCTCGAACAGCAGGCCGTAGCGGATCGGGTCGACGTCGGCGACGCCCAGCGAATACCCCAGCAGCGTGGCCACGCCGCTGCCGCGCGGCGCCGCCGGGATGTGGTTGGCCCGGGCGAACTGCACGAAGTCGTTGACGATCAGGAAGTACGAACTGTACCCCTTGTCGGCGATGACCTGCAGCTCCCACTTGAGCCGCTCGAGGTAGTTGGACGGGATGTCCTTGCCCGCAAAGCGCCCGGCCAGCCCCTTCCACGCCAGGTCGGCCAGGTACTTCTCGGGGGTCACGCCGGCGGGGGTGGGAAAGGCCGGCAGGTGCGGCTTGAAGTTCAGCTCGACGTTGCACATCTCGGCGATGGCGAGCGTCGTGTCGGCGGCCTCGGGCCAGTTGGCCAGCGCTTGACGCATCTCGGCGGGGCTCTTGAGGTACATCTCCGGCGTGTAGACGACCGTGGTGTCTTCGCCCAGCAGCTTGCCCGTCGAGACGCAGCAGAGCACCTCGTGCGAGGGCTTGTCGTCGCGCTTCAGGAAGTGCACGTCGTTGGTGCCGACCGTGCGCACGCCCAGGTCGGCCGCCAGCGCCGCCAGCATCGGGTTGACGCGGTCCTGCTCGGCCAGGCCCTGCTTCTGCAGCTCGATGAAGAACCGCTCGGGCCCGAAGATGTCGCGGTACTCGCCGGCGATCTTGCGGGCCTTGTCGGCGCTGCCTTCGAGCAGGGCCGAGGGCACCTCGCCGCCCAGGCAGGCAGTGGTGCAGATCAGCCCCTCGTTGAACTGGCCCAGCAGCTCGCGGTCGATGCGGGGCTTGTAGTAGAAGCCTTCCATGTACGAGCGGCTGGAGAGCTTGATGAGGTTCTTCCAGCCGGCGGCGTTCATGGCCAGCAGGATCATGTGATAGGCCGCGTTCTTCTGGTTGCGCATCGACTTGTCGCTGCGCGTGGTGGGGGAGATGTACGCCTCCATGCCCAGAATGGGCTTGATGCCCGCGCTGCGGGCATGGTTGTAAAACTCGACGGCCCCGAAGAGATTGCCGTGGTCGGTGATCGCCAGGGCGTTCATGCCCTGCTCTTTCGCCCGGCGGAGCACGTCGTCAATGCGACAGGCCCCGTCGAGCAGGGAGTAATGCGTATGCGTGTGAAGGTGTACGAATCCGTCCATGGCGGTGGCTACTATAACATCGCGCACGGCGCGGGCAAAGGAATAGGACGAACAACATAGGACCAACAGGACCTATGAACAACCCATGCGCCGCGCGCCGGTTGCTGGGTTGGCTTTCCATTCCCTTGCATAGGTCCCATAAATCCTATAGGTCCTATTTCCCGAATACGGCGCGGGGCTTGGCGCGACCGGCCGGCGGGGATATAAGATTATGCGAACCGACCGCAACCATCTTTGCGAACTGGGAGTCTCTGCCATGTTCAAAACACTCTTTTGCGGGGCCTTGATCGTGCTGGCCGCCGCCGCGGAGGCACGGGCCGACGCCGAGAGCGATTTCGCCATGCTCTTCGGCGATCAATACAAGGCCGTCCTGGGAACCCCCTCGCGGGATGACGACCTGGCGCTAGCCGACAAGATCGTCAAGGCCGGCCAAAGCATGAGCGACGCCCCCAAGTCGCAGGCCCTGATGTACCGAAAGGCTTTCGACCTGGCCGTCGAGGCCCCCGCCGGCGGGCGAACTGCGATCCAGGCCCTCAAGCTCCTCGAAGCCGCCGCTCCCGGCAATGCGCAGTACCAGGCGATGCGCATCCGCGCGATGCGACGCGAGTATGAAGGCAGCGAAGGCGCCGAACGCCGCGCCTCCGCCGACCGGTTCATCGAGATGCTCAGCACCCAGGCCCAGGTGGCGCTCAAGGCAGATGATCCCGCGGCCGCGGTCGCCCTGTACAACGAGGCGCTCAAGGTGGCCATGCAACTCCAGGACAGCGACCTGCAGCAGAAGTTTCAAATGCAGGCGGCTGCGGCCGAACGCCTGCAGCGCGACAGCGCCGCCCGCCGCTCCAAGCTCGCGGCGCTGACCGCCAAGCTGGCGGCCAACCCCGCCGACGCGGCGGCGCGCACCGAGGCGATCCTGTTCTGCCTGGTGGACCTGGACGATCCCGACAAGGCCCAGTCGCTGTTGCATTCGAGCGTGGCGGCGGAATTGCGCCAGCGCGTTGAGGCGGCAGCCGCGGGGGTTTCCAAGGCCGACGAGGCCCGCTGCATGGACCTGGCGCAGTGGTATCTGGACGACCTGCTCGCCCGCGCGGGCGCAGCGCCCAGGGACGCGATGGCGCAGCGGGCGCAGGCGTACGCCAAGCGGTATCTGGAACTGCACCGCCGCCACGACGCCGCGCGTGTCAAGGCCCAGCAATTGCTCGATCGGGTCGCGCGGCTGCGCCAGGGACCCGAGGCGCCGCCGCATTCGGATGTCGGCCCCGCGGCGACGCCGGAGCCCTACGTCACGACGCTGGCGCCGTTGCCGCCCAACTGCGTTCTGGTGCTTCCGATGGATTACACCACGATGTTCCGCGACAAGAACCAGGCCCTCATCCGCGACCTGAGCGGCAAGGACCATCACGTGCAGATGACCGGCGGGCAGTTCGGCAACGGGCGCGCCCGCCAGGGGTTCGTCGTCAAGAAGAGCGGCGAGGGCATCGTCCTGCCGACGATCCCGGCGATGCGCGGGGCCACCTTCAGCTACTGGCTCAACATCGAGCCCACCGACATCGGCTACAACTCGCTGACGCTGCTGGGCGGACCGGGCAACAACGGCCAGGTGCGGATGCACATTCGCCGCGGATCGCGGTCGTACTACAGCACCAGCATTCCGCCCTTGAGGCTGTACGTCACCGTCGAGGGCGCCAGCCTCAGCCCGTACACGGTGGACCTTCCCGACAAGCTGGCGGGGCGATGGACGCACCTGGCCGTCACGCTCGATGTCCGCACCGCCAAGTTCCGCGTCTACTTCGACGGGGCGGTCCAGAGCGAAGGAGCGGTCCAGAGCACGAGCTACTACGGCAGCGACAATAGTTTCAAGTCCGAGTTCACCTTCAGCGGCGCCACGCTGGGCAATCCACAAGCCCGCGACGATGCCATCGAGTTCAAGGGCGTTATCGACGAGGTGCTGCTGTTCAGCCGCGCCCTGAGCGAAGACGAGGTGCGGCAGTTATACCGCATGGGCGTGGCCTCGCGCAGCGCGGGAACCTACGCGCGCCGCACCGCGACAGCCCCGCCCGTCGAGCCTGCCAAACAGCAGCCCGCCCCTGCCGCCCCGGCGGGAAAGGAACTGGCCCTGACGCTCCCGGCCAACACCATCTGGACGGCCGCCGGAACGTACCAGAAGGGGCAGATCGTGTTTATCAAGGCCCGGGGGCTGTGGAAGATTCGCGACGCGCACGGGACGTGCACAGCCGATGGGCGGGTGTTCGACTGGTCGGGTGAGGTGGTCATGGGGGCCCTTCGCGGGCGCGTGGGGCAGGGCAAGCCCTTCAAGGTCGGCAGCAACCTTCGTCTCGAGGTGCCGCAGGACGGCGTGCTCGAACTGGGGATGGACGCCGGCGACAACGATTACGCTTACGAGAAGAACTCCGGTCAACTCAGCGTGACCGTGCGAACGTCGGACTAATACGAGCGGCGGTATCGGTCGTAGCGATCGTATCGGTCATAGCGGTCGGAGTTGTAGTAGGAGTCGTCCCACGGGCCTTTGGGGGCGGGCTTGGGTTTGGGGGCGGCGACGGGGCTCTTGTCGAAGGCCTCGCTCATCTGGTTTTCCGAGAGGATCGCCCCGGCCGCCACCAGCAGATTGTGCTTGGTCATCACGGCGATCAGCTTGGTGACCTGGTCTGCCGCCCAGCGGTCGACGCCGTGATTCTCGTCGTCCATGATCTTGACCACCGCGTCGCGCTGGCCCTTGATGGTCTTGGCGGCGTTGACGGTTTCCTGGTAGGTGCGAGCGGCCGACTCCATGCGCTGGCGGGAATAGTCGCGGCTGTAGTACGAATCGGAGCCGGTTTGCCAGGAGACCCGGGCCTGGTCGTAATCGTTCTTGGCTTCGGCGACGTACGTCAGGGCCGTCTTGAGGCGGCGGTCGTAGTACCCTATCGCTTTGGCGTAGTTGCCCTTGATCTTGTCCTGGACGTTGTTCTTGTTCTCGGTGATCGCCTTGACGTGGACGTCCTTGAGATTGCGGTTGGCGGTCTGGGCGGCGCGCTGGGCTTCGCTGAACTCCTTGGCCTGTGCGACGCTGACGGGGGGATTGGAGGCCGACACCTTCGCCAGGCCCAGCTGCGTGATCTCGTCGCCGGTCAGCTCGATGGTGCCCACGCCCATGCGCAGGCGCACCAAGGCCACCGAAGCGACGATCTTCTGCCCTGAGGGCAGCCATAGCGTGTCGTTGCCCCGGCTCATCTCGACGGCGCTGATCTTGTCGCGCACGTAGACGCTGGGCTTGCCGCCGAGGTCGACCTTGATCATCAGCGCCACCCCGCGGATCTCGTGGCCGCTCTTGAGGACGACCTTGTCGGCGTAGCGGCTTTCGAGATCTCCCGCGGGCGAATCGCTCTCGCCCTTGGCCTTGGGCTGCTGGGGCTGGTCCGGCTCGGCGGATGCTTCCGCCTGCGACAACGTGATCCCCCGGACGCGCCGGCCTTCAAACACCGTCAGGCCGGTGTTGCTCTTGAACTGGTACTCGACGACTTGGCCCTCGACGGTCTTGTCGTCAGCGGTGACGAGCTTGGCACTGCCGGGCTGATCCGAAAGCACCAGCGACTTGATCTCCTTGCGCTCATAGCGAACCGAGGATATCCCCTGAGCAAAACTGATCGACTGCAACTGCCCCTTGAGGCTCGATCCGGTCGCCAACAACATCTCGTCGGCCGCCGCCGCAGCGGCAAAGATCGCAACAACGCACAAACACGCGGCGATCACTCTGAAAGCCATGGTCATGCTCCCATTTGCAGCAGCACCCAGCGGAATTGAATCCGGCGTAATTATTGGCTCAGAGTCCCGACCAGTCAACACATTGTCAGACAAAATTGACAGCGTATTGTTTCAAAAAAAGTTAGATTTATTCCTGTTTCTATGGGTTATCAGGTCAATCACGTACCTACAGTTAATCGGTGGGAGACCTTAGCGAGGGTTTCTGAAAAAGCATCGCGGAGCGAATCGGATTAAGAGAGGAATCCGAGAACCCCGCGATGCTGATTTGCGCCCATGATCCGCCGTTGTTGCTCATCTGCCGCAGTTCCACTATCCTCTGGGGCGATTGACCGGTTCCCTCTTTTGCGGAGCAGAATGATGATCTCGACGGATTGTTTCAGCATTGCCTTTCCCGGCGGCGAGACGCTCTGGGAATATCGCCTCGCGGGTTCGCCGCGAGTCTATCGCTTCGCGCCGCCGGCGATCGAGATCGACAATGTTCTGGTGACGCTGGCGTGGGACGCCCAGGAAGAACCCCGGCATTGTAATGCCGGGGCATTAGCCAACGGTGCGGTCGAGCATCGTTTCGCGGCGCCGGTTGCGGGCCACCCCGAACTGCGGTTGGAACTGGTCCTTCGCGTCAAGGATGGCTGCCCCGTCGTGCGGTTTCGCTACGAGATGCACAGCAGCGCCCAGCGACGCCTGACCAAGTCGAGCGGGCGAGACGAGCTGACGTATCTGGCGTTTTCACTGGGCGATATGCCCTCGGCCAAGGAGGTGCGGCTGGCCGAGTTCACCCACCGGCTCTACAGCTACATGCCCGCCGAGTATGAGCTCGAGGGCCGGCACTTCGCCAGCGGCCAGGCTGTTGTGGGCCCGATCATCGCCGCAAGCGGCGCGGGCGAGAGTTTCCTCGTCGCGTACGAGCACGGGTCGATCTCGTCCGACCCGTATCTGCTCTTTCATCTCGATGCCGCTCGCGGCGTCGCGCTGCGGGCGGTCAAAGGCAATTACTTCGGCGGGCAATCCATCGCCCCGGGCAACCCGTTTGAGACGATCTGGTTCGCCGTCGCCGCCGTCGCCGGCGACGAGACGGCCCTGGCGGCGGCGTTTCGCACGTTCATCCTCAAGGTGCAATGCCCCAACCTCGAAACCCGCAAGCCGTACATCTACTACAACACGTGGATCAACCAATGCCTGGGCAAAGCCGCCGGCGGCGACAAGGCCAGCCTGCTCGACGGGCTCAAGCAGCAGCGCATCCTGGCAGAGATCGACCGCGCGCACGTCATGGGCGTGGACGTCTTCGTGCTCGACGCCGGATGGTTCACGCGCTGCGGCGATTGGCCGGTGAACACGCAGCTTCTTGATGTCGACCTGGCGGCCGTGCGCGAGCGCCTGACGCGATACGGCATGAAGTTGGGCCTGTGGCTGAGCACCCAGGCCGGCGTCAGCAGCCCGATCTACAAGGCATATCGCGACTGCGCGATGTCGTGGCGCGACAAGGAAATCGGCATCTGGAAGGTGTGGGAGACCGAGGAAGGCCAGCACCTGTGCCTCGCCAGCCGGTACGTGGACGCCTTCGCCGGCCAGATCGTCCGCCTCGCCCGCGATCTGGGGGCGACGTACTTCAAGTGGGACGCGTTCGGCCATTACGGCTGCGACAGGCCCGACCACCTTCACGGCGACGCCGCCGCGAGCGTCGAGGAGCGCGGGCAGTGCTACACGTTCCTGTTCGACCGGTTCATGCAGCGCCTGGCCGACGCGGTGACGGCCGCGGTGCCCGAGGCGATCTGCGACTTCGACGTGACGGAGCCGTACCGCAATTTCGGCCTGGGTTTTTTGGCCAGCGGCAAGTACTTCCTCATGAACGACCCGACGACGATGACCAGCGGCTATATTCCCGCGGCAATCGTGCGGTCATGGGGGGCTCGGACGACGCTGGCCTACGACAAATGGATCCCCTCGGTGTTGACTCTGACGCACTATCTGCCCGACGAACCGGCAGACAGCCAGATGGTCAACATCGCCTCGCTGATCCTGGGGCACAACGGGATCTGGGGCGACATCATGGCGATTTCGGAAGAAGGCGCCGCCCGCTTCGGCCGATGGCTCGCCCTGTACAAGCAGGTGCGAGACGACATCACCGAAAGCACGCTGGCCGCCACGGGCAGCCCCGGCGGAAATCCTGAGATCTACGAGAAGATTTCCGCCCGCGGGCGTGGGGCGGTGTGCGTCTTCGCGACGATCGGCCCCAACGCCGATGTCCACGGCGGCTACAGCTACGTCACCGCCCACCGCGTCAGCCGCGACTACGTCGCCAGCGAAGGGGTGGAAGTGAGCTTCGACCCCGCCGGCCGCGCCGTCATCCGCTGCACCTTCGGCGCCCCGAGTGCCAAGATCGTGTTCTTCGGCGCGCAAGAATAAGAGGGGACCCTAGAGCATCCCGACTGGCATCGCAGTGATCTTCTGCGATAGCGGCACAACTTGCTCGCACAGGCAAGCTACAGCCCCTTCATCCCAACCGGCCCTGAATCGATTAAGCGGAGAGAAAGCATCAGCCCAGTGGCGCTGAGGAGTGGCTGACTTCTTGACCTCCACCGGATAGAGCTTCTGGTCCTGCATGAAGAGGAGGTCAATCTCCCTGCCGTCCTTGTCACGGTAGTAGTAGAGTTGCGGCGTGCGCCCGCGATGCCACCAGCTTTTGAGCACCTCGGTTAGCACATGCGTCTCGAGAATGGCGCCGGACATGGCCCCGCTCTCGAGCGTCTGCGGGGAAGTCCACTCGGTGAGATATGCGCACAAGCCGGTATCGAGAAAATACAGCTTGGGCATCTTTACCAGGCGTTTTGTTGCATTCGTGTGCCAGGGCTGGAGGAGATAGACCTGGAAGCTCGTCTGCAGGATTGACAGCCATGCCTTGGCTGTCGGCGCGCTGATGTCGGCGTCTCTGGCCAGTTCGGCCATATTGACCGTCTGCCCTGTTCGGGCGGCGCAGGCGCGCACGAATCGGAGGAATGCGATCTCGTTGCCAACCTGGGCCAGATCCTTCACGTCGCGTTGCAGGTAAGTCTGCATGTAGGAACTGTAGAAGAGGGCGTGATCTCTTACTGGCCCGGCAGACAGGGCGGGAAATGAGCTTTCCCAGATATCTCGGTAAACCGCCGTGACGTCGGATGCGGCAGCGGAGGCTTCCCGTTGCCGCATCGATGCCCGCGTCGGCAGAAACGGATCGACTTGCAGATTGAGGTGGTGGCGCTCTCGCCGCGAAAACCCCAGGAGGTTCAGAATGGCCACCCGCCCGGCCAACGTTTCCGAGACGCCCTTCATCATTTGAAACTGCTGCGACCCGGTGAGCCAGAACAGACCTGTCTTTCGTGAGCGGTCGCAGGCGATCTTGATCAGCGGCAGCAATTGCGGCGCGTATTGGATCTCATCGATCAGCACCGGTGGGGCGTACCGCTGAAGAAACAGTGCCGGATCTTCTACCGCCAGGGTGCGGAGAGAGGGATCATCCAGCGTCACATAATGACGCTCCTTTCCGCAAAGATGCTGGAGCAACGTGGTCTTGCCAACCTGTCGCGGCCCGGTCAACAACGCGACGGGGAACTGGGTTGACGCCTCCAGCCAGGCGTTTGCCATGGTTCTTTCAATGTAGGCCATAAAGATCCTATCGGCTAAAATAAAGCAGCACTTTATTGTAGCCGAGGAGGGAGGCGTGTCAAGTTGGGCATCAGAATGGTGTCGCGGGCGAGGACACCCGCGACACGTTGCGACTCATGCCTTTCCGGCGTCGCGCAGGGCCATCAGGGCCAGCAGGGCGCCCCAGTGGTAGAAGCGGTCGGACATGTAATGGTCGCAGCCTTCGCCGGTGTCGGCATTGTAGTTCTCGTGCACGTGGCGCTTTTCGTTCCATTCCTTCATCAGCAGGGCGCTGGAGCGCTCGACGAGATCGGCCCGGGCGCGGCGGGCGGCGGGGGTGTCGTAGTTCCGCAAGCCCAGGTAGACCAGCCAGTTCATCGGCGCCCAGATGCGGCCGCGCCAGTGGTGCTGCTCCTTGTAGCGTGGGTCGTCGCGAGAGATCGAGGGCAGGACCCACGTTCCCCAGAACTCGGTGGGGTTGTAGAAGTGCTCGTTGATCATGCGGTCGGCCTGTTCGGGCGAGGCCGCCCGCGCCAGCAGGGGGTAAAAGTTCGTCGGCGAGATGCGGCGCGAGAACTCGCGCGTGTCCAGGCGGAGATTGTAGAACAGGCCGCGCTGGTCGTCCCAGAGGTCCTGGAGCTTGAGGCGGTACTTTTCGCCTCGGGTTCGCAGTTCGGCGGCGTCGTCGGTTCGGCCCATCGCCTGGGCGATCTCGGCCAGAGCGTCGCAGTCGGCCACGTAGAGGCCCATGAGCCCGGCGTCGGCGAGTTTGAGCTGGTGACGCTGCTCGTCGTAGGGCACGTCGTCGTACATGGGGGAGGTATCGAGCCCGCTTTCGAGGATCGCCCCGACGGCCTTTCCGACGTTGCCGGTCTCGAGGGGGATATTGAGCACCGGCTCAAACGGCGTCGAGCCCAGGCACAGATATCCGTCGGTGTCGCGCTTGTCGGCCCACCAGCGGTTCCACGATAGCAGGCCCGGGTATGTTTCCTCCAGCAGCCATCGGTTGCCCCAGCGGGCGTACAGGTCGCGCACGGTAATGGCGCCCACGGGGGGCTCGGAGTGGTCGCGGCAGACGTACCCGCGCCCGGCGGCGGCATTGGGCACAAAGCCGTTCTCGGTAACTTCCTGCGTGATGGCGATGGCGTTGGCGCAGGCCAGCGCCTCGTTGTCGCCCCCGGCCATCGCGGCCGCGAAGTACGTGTCCCACTCGAACAGGATCCACCCGCCCCAGCACCAGGTGTTCCACAGGCGGCTGACCTGCGTGCTGACGCGGTCG
>JAJFVE010000169.1 GCA_021371965.1 Planctomycetaceae bacterium | reverse complement strand
CGCGAGACTGCGGAGGCCCGAGGCGGTCGCCATGGTGCGGTCGGTGGCGGCCACGCCCGTGAGGTCCTGGTGAATGAGGTCGGAGATGTGCAGGAGAGAGCGTGCCTGCGTCAGTGTGTCCAGCTCGTACTGCGCCATATACCGCAATTGGCATAGCGTGATGATCGGCAGGGCCATCGCGCCCACGCGCGCGACTAGATCATCGGGGGGGATGATATCCGAGAAGCTCTGCGGCATGCCGTTGGTGCGCTGATCCCGGTAGCAGGCGGGCGGTTCGAGCAGCTTGCCTGCGGCGTCGAGGAGACCGAAGTCCACGGCCCACGAGTCGCAACTGACTGCGGCCGGGGGGCCGAAGCGTTCGGTGGCCTCGCGCAGACCGGCGTGCACGCCCGCCAGCAAGGTTGCCCAGTCCCAGCGGAGAGTCGAGCCCACCTGCTGCGGCTCATGGCCAAAGCGGTGGACCTCCGTCAGGTCCAGGCGTCCGCCGGCAAGCTGACCGACGATTACGCGACCACTGCTGGCCCCTAGATCGATGGCGGCGAGAGTCACTGACGAGTTGCTCAAGGTTATCACCTAACGATGGAAAGTCCGTCCGCCGTCTACCAGTACCGACTGGCCGGTTATGTAGGAGGCCAGGTCTGAGAGCAGGAAGACGGTCAGAGCGGCGATATCACGCGGTTGCCCGAGACGCCGCAACGGGACCTGCGCAGCCACCTTCTCCCGGTCGGCGGGGTCGGGGTAGCGGACTGTGAGCAGGTCGGTCTCTACGAGCGACGGGTGCACGACGTTGCAGCGCACCCCCGCGGGCGCCATATCCTTCGCGATGGCACGGCAGAGTCCCTCCAACCCGGCCTTGCCAGAGACATAGTCGGCTCGCCCGCCGCCTCCGGTATAGATCGCGGCGGAGCCGATCAGAACGATGCTGCCGCGCCGCTGGCGCAGTTCGGGAAGGGCGGCCTGGACGGCGATGAAGGCGCCGGTGAGGTTCAGGTCCACGTTCTGCCGCCACTCACTGACGGTGAGGTCGGCGAGGGGCACCGGCGAGGTATAGCCAGCATTGTAGACGAGGTGGTCGAGTCGCCCCAGAGTGGCAATAACCCGCTGCACAAAGCTGGCGGTGGCAGTCTCGTCGCAGGCGTCGACGGCGGCATGGACGCACCGTTGGCCCGTCGCCGCGATTTCGGCCTCAAGCGCCTCACTGGCGGCGAGGCCGGCGGGACTATCGGTATGGGTCCAGGCCACGTCCCCGCCCGCCTGCGCCGCGCTGCGGCAAATGGCGGCTCCGATGCCGCGCGAGCCGCCGATAACCAGAGTCACTGCTCCGCTGAGCTCGATCGCCAGCATGATGGACCTCCTACGCCCGCAGTACCGCCTGCACCGAGGCTGCGAAACGCTCCAGAATCTCGTCCGCTTCGGCGCGGTCGACGATCAGCGGGGGCTTGACCTTGAGCACGTTCTTGCGCACGCCGCCGAGACCAAAGATGACCCCGCGTTCCAGGCCCTCGTTGCGGATGGCCACGGTTTGCTGCTCCAGCGGCTCGCGGGTCTCGGGATCGCGGACGAATTCAACGCCGATGTGCAGTCCCGCCTGCCGCACGTCCCCGATCTCGGGGAAGTCAGCCATCATGGCTTTCAGGCCCGCCCCCAGGTAACCACCCATCTCCCGGCAGTTCGCCAGGACACCCTCTTCCAGCAGCGCCAGGAGCTTGGCCGACGTGACCATCGAGAGGGAGGGGTTAGCGAAGGTATGAAGCTCTTCGCTGTCCGGAGCGAAGCCCTCCAGCCCGTCGCGGATGATGATCCCTGCCAGTGGCAGCCCGGCACCGAGGCCCTTGCCGAGCACGAGAATGTCCGGCGTCACTCCGAAATAGTCCGCGGCGAACATCTCGCCAATGCGGGCAAAGGTCTGTATCTCATCGAAGATCAGTAACGTCTGGAACTCATCGCAGAGTTCGCGCAGGCCCTGCAGATAGCGCTTGGGCAGGATGATCTGCCCGGCGCTGGCCTGGATA
>JAJFVE010000155.1 GCA_021371965.1 Planctomycetaceae bacterium | reverse complement strand
TTGTAGTCGGTGTACTTGCTGTCCCAGAGGCAGAAGCCCTCGTGGTGCTTGGTGGTGATGCAGAAGTACTTCATCCCCGCTTCGCGGGCGGCCTTGGCCCAGGCCTTGGGATTGTACAGGTCCGGATCGAAGCGGGTGTAGTACTTGGCGTAGTCGGCCGTCGAGATCTGCTCGACGTGCTTGACCCACTCATGCCGCGCCGGCATGGCGTAGAGACCCCAGTGAATGAACATGCCGAATCGCGCATCGTTAAACCACGAGTAGTCGCCGTGCGCGTCGGGGATCGACGGTTTCCTGGCGGCCGATGCAGCCTTCTTCGCAGCAGTCTTGCGTGCCATGATTTTCTCCTGTTGATGGCGTTAGGGGAGAAAACTCTACCACAGAGGCACAGAGGGGGCAGAGAGAAAAATCAGTCGGATGGATGGATGGACTTGTCCCGCCGTAGCTCGCAGGGCGAAGGCGGATGATTGGATGGTCACCCGCGGGAAGAACGGCATTTCAATTCGTACCCTTTTCACCGGTTCAAAAGCCAAAACGCTTTGAAAATGCACCCAAAATGAGCCTAAAACACACCCAAACCTGGTTTATTCCTATTTAGCCCGGATGGTTTCACCGCAGAGGTCGAACGCTCCGTGCAAAGTGCTGTGAAAAGTACAACAAAGTGCAAGCCTGTGGCCGTGATGTGGAAGACGGCGGCTCGACTGTTGGAAACTCTTTGTGGTCTTTGTGCCCTCTGTGGCAAAGTTGTTTCCCAGCGCGGGCGTCACCCGTTGCCCATGGCGACCCGCTGCGCGTGTCGCCATGCCATCGTCGCTACTGACTCTTTCCTCCGCTCTGTGAGCGACTGGATCTTCCTGCCGGAGCATCTGGTCGTTCACGAGCCTCTGTGGTAAGCTTTTTTCCCACAACCCCAACGCACGGCCTTGCCGATGAAGATAGAAGATTCTGCGCGGGCGTCTTGGGAGCGGGCTCCGGCGACGCTGCGCGTGTTACACTTGAGGAGCCTCCGATGGTCAACGTAGCGAATGTGCGTGTGAGTCTGGCGGCCGCCGGTTGCAGCCTCGTCGGCGCGGTGATCTTTCTCTGCGGCTGTGGCGACCGCCCGCCGGCGCCGCCGCGGCAGAACATCGTCTCCATGCCGCTCAAGGCCATGACCGTCGCGGCGGATAATCCGCGTGAGCGCGCCGCGGCCACGGCTGTCGAGGCGGCGCGGCTGGAGTACAACTCGCGTCTGACAAAGCTGCGCGACTACTACCAGCAGTTCGGCAACCTCGTCAAGCTCGAGTGGGCCAATCGCGAGCTGGCCAACTTGGCGCAGGTGCGGCCCTGGGAATGGGCCGGCCTACCCTCGATCCTGCCGCCGGCTGACCGACCCGGAGCGGCGACGGAAAACGTGCTGGTCGAGGACGCGTTGTCCGGCCGGGCCGCGTACATCAAGGCGGTCAGCGACCTGCTGACGTACTACCAGCAGAACGGGATGGCGTACAAGGCCAAGGTCATCGCCAATATGCAGCAGCGGCTGGACCCGATCCGCACGTACATGTATTACATCAGCGCCGAGGTGCCGCCCGCCAAGCGCAAGTGCGACAAGTTCTCGCCCGAGGCCGACGAGTTGTTCTTCCGCGCCCTGGCGCTGCACCAGCAGAATAAGGGCCTGATCGTCTTCACGCTCGGGGCAGACTACACCCGCCAGCGGCAGTCGCTGGAGCTGTTCAAGGAACTCATCGCCCGCTTCCCCAACTCGGTGCGCCTGCCGATGGCAGCGTTCTATATCGCCGAGATCTATAAGGAATACTTCCAGGAGAATTACCGCGCGGCCACCTGGTACGAGCGGGCCGTCGAGTGGGACCCGGGCATCCAGGAAACGGCCAGCTACCAGGCGGCAGTCCTGTGGGACATCCGCCTGCACAGCGCCGAAAAAGCCGTCGAGCTATATCAGGAAGCCCTCAAGCGCGACCCTTACGACGGCGGCAATATCGATTTCGCCACCAAGCGCATCGCCGCACTCCAGGGGGAACTGCAGGCCCGCGAGGCCCCGGCGACCCAGCCCGCATCCGCGCCGCTGGCCCCGCCCGCTCCGCCGGCGAGTCCCCTTCCATAAGGGCGGCGGCTCCAATATAATTCTTCTGGCAAAGCCCCTGCGGCCGCTGTTTACTTGTGTCGGCTGCAAAGGAAGCTCATATGAATGCGCGCGGTCAACTCGCAAAACGCTCCTGGTTATCCATCGCCGCCTTCTGCGCCGCGCTGGTGCCGGCGTGCGTGACGGGCGCGGCGTCAGGGCAGGCGCCTGCGGGAGCCGGTCCGGCGCCCGGGGCCGGACAGGTGCTGCAAGGACAAGGCCTGACGGATCTTCAGCGGCGCGTGAACGAGGCCATCACGAAAGGGGCGGCGTATCTGCGCAGCCAGCAAGGGGCCGACGGCGGATTCGGCAACACGCAGTATCGCAACGAGCCCGGATGCGCTTCGCTGTGCCTGCTGACGCTGCGAAAGTGCGGCGCGACAAAGACGGACCCGGCCATCAAGGCCCTGCTGCCATTCATGATGCGCTACGCGGGGCTGGATAGCCGCGACTGGGACAAGCACGCGGTGTACAACTGCGGCATCATGCTGCTGGCGCTGGACAGCCTCTGCGAGGACACCGACGATTTCGGCAAGCGCGTGCACAAGCGATTGTACGTCACGGCGATGGCCAACCTGGGCACCACGATCGTCAATGCCCAGGCCGACAACGGCGGCTGGGGATACAAACGCGGCGACGGAAATCAGGACTTGTCCAATACCCAATACGCTGTGCTGGGTCTGTGGGCGGTCTCTCGCAACAAGATCGCCGTGCCCAAGACGACCTGGCTCAAGGCCGCTGGGTTTCTTATCAACATGCAGAACAGCGACGGCGGGTTCACCTACAGACTCCCCGGCAAGCACCGCGGAAACGGCACGCATCCCATGACGGCGGCGGGGATCGGGTGCCTGGGCGTGTGCATCCTTCAGGCCACGGGCAAGCGGATCAGCCGAGAGGACATCGCCGGCACGTACCTCAGCCCCGGAAATAAGGAAGCCGTCGACGCGAAGAAGCAAGCCGATGAAGCGGCCGCCAAGGCCAAGCGAAAGACGCCGGCCGAGCTGGCCATCGAACGCGGATTCGATTGGCTCGACCGTAGCGGGATCTACCAGTCCGACGCCTACTATCTGTACGGGCTGGAACGCGCCTGCGCGCTGACGCAGACGCAGAAGATCGGCAAGCAGGACTGGTACGAAGTGGTGGCCAACCAGATCTGCCTGGCCCAGCGCGGCGACGGGTCGTGGTCTGATGGCGGCCCTGTCGTCAAGCAGGACTCGATCCTGGCGACGTGCTGGAACCTGCTGGTGCTCGTTCGGGCCACCGAGCAGATGCTCGGCAACTATTATCCCCCCAACTACGTCTCGATGAATGCCGAGGGACCGGCCCCGGTACCGGTTCCCGCGACCCCCGCCACCCCGGCGACACCGGCCCTGCCCGACGCGCAGCCGCCGGCGGCGGGCGATGGCGCCAGCGCCGGCCAGGGCCCCTCGCGCGGGGAGGAGTTATTGCTGCTGCGGCGGTACATTGTCGCCGGCGATGCGGCCTCGGCGAGCAAACTCATCACTGCGATCCTACGGAGCGAGAACGGCGAAGGCGCCGACCCCAATACTGAAAATGGAAGACTGGCCAAGATTCGCGCGATGATCACGCTCAACCAGACCGGCAACGCGATGGCTATCCTCTCAGACCTGCTGTCCGAACACCGTGTGACGGTACCCGACGCCCCGGCGGGCGCCACCCCCCCGCCGCCGGTTCCGCCGGCGCCGCCCGCGCCCGCAACTCCGCCTGCCGCAACCCCGCCGGCGCCCGTTCCCGTTGCAGCGCCCGCCGACGGCCCCTCAGCGGCCGAGCGGCTCAAGACGGCAAAGGGCTACCTTCGATCGGGCCAATGGGACAAGGCCAAAGCGGCCCTGGAAGAACTCATCAAGTCGCACCCCGATAACGACGAGGCCAAAGAAGCCCGCAAGCTGCTCAACAGCCTCTAGTGCAGCGGTGGCACAGGCTTTCCAGCCTGTGGCTCCGCAGCCTGGAAAGGCTATGCCACCGGCCGCTCAGCCGCGCGGGTGGAACTTCTTGTGCACGGCCTTGAGACGGGCGGCGTCAACATGCGTGTAGATCTGCGTCGTTGAGATGTCGGCGTGACCGAGCATTTCCTGGACGCTGCGCAGATCCGCCCCGCGTGAGAGCATGTCGGTGGCAAAGCTGTGCCGCAACGTATGAGGGCTCACCCGGCCTTTCAAGGCCGCGCGGCGCGAGTATTTGCGCATCACGTAGAATACGTCTTCCCGCGAGATGCACTTGCCGCTTCGCGATAGAAAGAGCGAGTCGCTGTCCTGGCGGACCAGCGGCGGGCGCCCGACCTCGAGGTACTCCCTCACTGCCGCCAGCGCCGCGGCCGCCACCGGCACGACCCGTTCCTTGCTGCCCTTGCCGATCACGCGGAGCACGCCCAGGTGAAAATTGATGCCCGTCATCCGGAGCGAGGCGGCCTCGCTGGCGCGCAGGCCGGCGGCGTAGAGCAGGTACAGCAGCGCGCGGTCGCGCAGGGCGAAGGCGTCCAGGTCGGTGCTGGGAGCGTCGAGGAGGGTCTGCACGCCGGCGGTGGCCAGGACCGTCGGCAGGCGGTTCCATTTGCGCGGCGAATCGACGCTCTCGGAGCAGTCGCGGTCGACGATCCGCTGCATCGCGAGGTACCGGCAGAACATTCGCACAGCCGCCAGTTCCCGGCAGATGGACGCCGCGGCGTATCCGGCGTGGCGCTGAGACCGCAGGAAGCCTTCGATCGCCGCGGTCTGAAGATCCGCCGCACCGCAGCCCCCCTGCCCGCGCAAATACGCCAAGAACATCGTCAGATCGTTCTGATAGGCCATGCGCGTGTTGATTGACAGGCCGCATTCGGCCTGCAGATAGTCCAGAAAGGACGTCAGATGCTCGCCCAGATCATGAGACGACAAGGATCTGCCGCCTGTCGGCCGCGGGGGCATCGCTGCGGTCCTGCCATCCGTCGCTTCGCATCTCGCGCCAGACGCGGCAGCTCTCATGCCGCTCGATGCAGTGCCCAAACGCCTGGCTGATGTTCCGAAGCGTCAAGTGACTCAGACAGCGAGGGTCGCCTTTTTCCAGAAAAGGACACACAATCCGTTCTCCTCTCAACCGGCCGTCCTGGCCGAACTGGGTGCCTTGTCTGACTATCGGCCACCGCACCGCCGCCGCTTGAGAGGTTTGGGACTGCGGCCGCGATTACTCCTGCCCCAGCGCCTGGCGGGCGTCGCGCTTGCCCATGCGGCGCACCTTGGCCAGCATCGCCCGCGTCTCTTTGCGCAGGCGCAGTGAGCCGCTCTTGCGCTCGTACTGGTAGACCTGCTGGCCGGAGACGCCCATCAGCTTGCCGAACATCGCCTGGGTCAGGCCCAGTTTCTCGCGAAGGCGGGACATCATCTTGCCCGTCACGCGCATGCGGTCGAGGGTCTTCTCATCGACCGAGCCCTTGGCCGCCGGTGACGTGGCGACGTGTCTGTTCAGAATGCGGCTCTGGCGTTCCAAAGCCGACACGCGCCGCTTCAGCGACGCCGCCACGCGCTTGAGCCGCGCGTTCTCTTTCTGCAGCGGCACTACGCCGGCCTTCATCTCTTTGCGCGCCAGACGGGTGATTTCTTCCTTAAGCACTTTCATTATGTTCGGCATTGTTTTTTCTTCCTGCCCACCCCGCTTATTCCAAACATAAGATAATAGTATTGCTTATCCGCGTCAGTCAACCATTTATGGCGGAAACATGTAATGCCTCAGTCATGGGGCATACGGAAACATGGCGAAATTGCGGCCTTGCGAACCCAACGCCAAGGGGTTCATCTTCAAATAGCATCCATCTGCCGGTTCCGAAGTTCTGCCGGTCTTGTGATTGAGCCGACATCATGGTAGCCTGAGTCCGCGGCCAATGGTAAGGCCGACCAAAGTGCCTTCGCTATGACAGGATCGCCGCGATGAAGGTTGCCCTCATCTTTACTCCCAACAAGCTCAACCCGAACTTTCGGGACCTGGCCTTTCGCGACGACAACATCGGCTTCATCCCGCCGCTGAGCCTGCTGTCGGTGGCGGCCATTCTCGAGGCCAGCGGCGCGGAGGTCCTCGTGCTGGACATGGAGGCCCAGCGCCTCACGCTCGATGCGGCGGTGGAACGGCTCAAGGCCTTTTCTCCGGACCTGCTGGGCTTCACGCTCTCGACGTACAGTTTCCGCCCCATCCTGGAATGGATCCGCCTGTTCAAGCAGGCTACCGGCCTGCCTGTCATCGTCGGCGGCGCCCACGCGGCGCTGTATCCAGCCCAGACGATGACCCATCCGGAGATCGATTACCTCATCGTCGGCGAGGCGGAAATCCCCCTGCCGCAGTTCATCGACGCGCTGCGGCACGGGCGAAGCCTCGATGGCATCAAGTCGCTGGCCTTCCGCCGCAACGGGCAGGTCGTCCTGGACGCCACGCGCCAGTACGTCGGCGACATCGACGAGATCCCCTGGGCCGCGCGGCACCTGATCGACAATACCCTCTATTCCAACATCATGACGCGCAAGCGCAACTTCACAGCCATGCTCTCTACGCGAGGCTGCCCGTATCGCTGCGCGTTCTGCGACCAGAAGACGCCCAAGTACCGCACGCGCGGGCCGCGGAGCTTCGTCGACGAGGTCGTCTTCAACTACCGGCGCCACGGCATCCGCGAATTCGACGTCTACGATTCGACCTTCACTGCCAACAGGAAACGCGTGATGGAAATCTGCGACCTGCTGGCGAGGGAGAAGCTCGACATCTCCTGGACCGTCCGCAGCCGAGTCGACTCGGTCACCCGCGAGATGCTCGAAGCCCTCAAGCGCGCCGGCTGCCACACGCTGATGTACGGCATCGAGTCGTCCGACCGCGAGATTCTCAAGGCCATGAACAAGGACATCTCCCCCGAGCGCGTGCGGGAGATGGTGAGCTACTCGCACAAGTTGGGGTTCAACGTGCTGGGCTTCTTCCTGTTCGGCTTTCCCGGCGAGACGGCCCGGACGATCGAGGACACCATCGATTTCTCGCTGACGTTGGCGCTGGATTACGCGCAGTTCACCGTGCTGGTGCCCTTCCCCGACACGCAGGTGTATGACTACTATCGCCAACACGGCCTGGAGGACTACTGGGCCGACTACACGGTCGATCCGACCCGGGAACGCAAGATCGAGTTGATCGGCACGGAGGTGACTCGCGACCAGGCCAGCGAGTACCTCGGCAAAGCCTATCGGCGATTCTACTTCCGCCCGCGGGTCATCATCCGCCGCGCGATCAAGATGAGGTCGCTGGGCGAACTCAAACGCATGGCCGGCGGGGCCATGGGCATCCTGAAGAACGCCTTTGCCTCCAAAGATGCGCCCTAGCCATGGAGACGACGCCCGGCGCGAAAGTCATGGATGCCGCCACCCGGCGCCCGCGCCGGGCAACCTTTCTTCTCGCGCTGTCAGGCGTGTTCCTGCTGAGCTTTGGCCTATACGCGGCCGCGAGATTGTTCATCGGTGACGATCTCTACGGCGGCGATGTCATCGCCCTGACCAATCGCCGGCCGTCGTCATACCGCCTCGGCCCGGCCGAACTCCCCGATATTGCCGCCCTGGCAGCGGCCATCCGACAAGGCAAGACCTCTCCAGGCACGGCCGCGGCAGAGGTCTACGCAGCACTGTCGCCCCAAGCCAAGACGGCCCTCGACGCCTATGCCGATTCCCCGCAGGATCCTCGCCGGCGGGAGACGTTTCTGCTGGAAATCAACCGCTCGCTTCTCGATCAGCCGATAGAGTGGCCGCCGGCGCTGGTCGGGGCGGACGAGCCGCAGCCGGCACGGTCGGACGTGGAGCAAACGCAGCAGCGCAATTTCCGGGTGCTGCGGAGACTCTGGCCGTCGCTGATCGCCTCCCCCGGCGACGCCCTAGGCGGCCCCGGCGGGGAGTTTCGCCGCGCCTTCACCATGACTGAGCCGCTGCGATACACGCCTCTGACGAACCTCTACCGTCGCGCCGTGCTGGGGTTCCTTGTGGGACATCCTTCCGCTGTGACGGCGGCTGTGGCGATGATGGCCGCGATGTTCGCCGCGATGGTGGCGGTGGTCTTCATCCTGTGCCGAATGCTGACGGATTCGACACGATGGGGGCTGCTTGCGACGCTCTTCTTTGCCGCGGCCAGTTCGACCGTGATTTCGGTGCAGATGCTCTTTTCGCTGCCGTACCTGCTGGTGACGCTGACGATGTCGACGGCCTTCGTGGCGTATCTGCGATATCGAACGGGTGGGCACTGGCTGTGGCTGGCGGTATTTGCCTTTTTTGCCGTCCTGGCGCCATGGTGCCGCGAGTTCGCCGCCGCGACAGCGTTTGTGGCGGCGGTCAGCGAAATCATCCGCTTTCGCGGGCGGCGATCCATCGCGGTCATCCTGGTGTGCCTGCCGCTGATGGTTCACGCGGCATATCCGTCGCTGCTGCCCTGGCTGCTGGGCTGGAATGGCGGGCATGTCTACGGCATGTTCGACATGGAGAAGCTCAAGCAGCAGCAGTCGGCCGCCTTCACCTTCTGGCACTTGTTCGGATTCGTGTTCGTGCAGATGCCCCCGCTGCTGTGGCTGCTGGCTGGAGCGGCCATGGTCTGGTGGCTGCTGGAGTCGCGGGGGGCGGCTTCATCCTGGCGGCGCCGTGCGGCCTATGCCGGCGCCGCCTCTGTCGCGGGGGCGTACGCGGCGTTTGCGTATTCCTTCTATGTCGCCAACGCGGGGCTGGAGCATTTCGCGTATCTCAAGTGGGGACCGGCGCTGGCGGGGCCGATGATCGTGCTGGGCCTCCTGTCGCTGCGGTTCAACGCCCTGGCGCCGGTGTGCCTGGCGGCGCTGCTGGCGCCGCTGCTACGGGTGCAGGTGGCCGAAATCCATCTGACGTTTCTGACGGCGCCGCTGGCGATCCTGATCACGCTCTGGCTCCGCGACCTGATCGCAGGAATCCGCACCGCCACACCGGGCCGAGGGCGGACGCTGGCCCTGGCGGCTGTGGTGATTCTGGCCGGCATCGGCACGCTCGACCAGGTGCTCAATATTCCCGCCACCTGCCGCGTACAGCGGGAACTGGTCCGCGGCAACGTTCAGATGGGCCGCTGGATCAGGGAAACCCTCCCACGCCACAGCATCGTCGTGGCGAACTTCTTCAATGTGGCCGACGTGTACCGCTGCAGCGACTATCACGTCGATCCATACGAGACGGTCGAGAATTGCCCGATGGGCGCCGCCCGCGTGGTATATAAGGATGAGGACTTCCTGGCCCTGTGCCGCGCCAACGCGGGAATCCGAAAGATCTACCTCCTGGAAGCCGAGCATCCTTTCTTCTCCTGGCAGCAGGCGTATCACAGCCACAAGTATGTCCGTAAGCCGCCGGGCCCGCTGGTTCGGCGGCAGCACTGGCCCGGGCGGCACACCTTCTTCTACGCCGACCCGCTCAAGCGCCTGACGCCGCGGTTCTGGGTCTCGTTCCCCGGCTACATGGACTGGGGCACGGACTTCTGGTACGATCAGGGCGAGGGCATGTTCCGCAGAATCGTCCGCGCGGATTATTCACTGTACGAGATGACCGTTGGATCAGGAAATTAACGCATCCGCCACGGATGGCAGCGCCGCTCCGCGCGTCCGCGGTACGCTGGCAGCCGCTTTGATCGTCATGGCATGCCAGGGCGTCTTCTACGTCGCCTGGCGCAGCGCCATCGACGCCGATCTCTTCGGCGGCGACCTCGTCAACGTCTCGCTGGGTCACTGGGACTCTCTGGCGCTGGGCCGCCGGCACGTGCGCGACATGAGCCAATTGGCCGCCAAGCTCCTGGCCGGCCGCGACGCGCCGGCCGACACCATCCCGGCCGTAGCGTATCGGCGGCTTGCCCGGCAGGGCAGGGAACTGCTGGAACCGCTGGCGGCCTCGCGAGGCTCGCAGCTCCAGCAAGATCAATTTCTGCTTGAGCTCAATCGCAGCGTCTGCGACGCGGCGATCGACTGGCCGGACCAGGCCCTGGCGGCGCTGCATCTGCCTCCTACCCCGCCCGCAGACGTGCCCACGGCCCAGTACAATGCCCAGGTGCTGGCTGCCGCGATGCCCAAGACCCTCGTGCCTTCGACCTGGCGGCTTTCCTGGTCCGATCTGCAAACCCAACTGCCGCGCGTGGCGGCGTACTACTTTACCCAGACGCAGCCGACCCGCTACTCGCCGCTGACCAACGTGTTCGTGCACATGGTCAACCTCTTCTGCAAGGACGCCCCCGACCGCATCGCCGCGGCCATCTGGCTCATGGGCGGCCTTTACGGCTTGATGATGGCGATGGTGTTCATCCTCGCCGCCGATGCCCTGCGGTCGCTCCTGTGGGCGGCGGCGGCAATGCTCCTGTTCCAGTTCACGCTCTCGGCCATCACGATGTCATACCTGCTCTTCGCCCTGCCCTACCTGTTCGTGCCGATGGCGATGGCCGCCTCGCTGGGGTGCTACGCCCGCTACAAGAGCACAGGGCATTGGCCCTGGCTGATCGGGTTCGTCGCGGCCTCGATCGCCGGACCGTGGTTCCGCGAGTTCCCCGGCGCCGTGCCGTTCGTGGCCGCGCTGTGCGAGGCCGTCACGTTCAGGAAATGGCGCTCGGCCGTGATCCTGGGCCTGTGCCTGCCGCTGATGGTTCACAGCGTCTACCCCTCGCTGCTGCCGCACGTGCTGGGCTTCAACCCCGGCAAGGTCTACGGCGTCTTCGAGCAGGCCAACACCGTCGCGCAGTCCAGCACCGCCCACCTGCAGTGGCACATGTTCATCCGCATGCTCCTGCAGTTTCCGCCGGTATTGTGGCTGCTGACGATTGCGGCCGTGGGGCACTGGCTCTGGCGTGCCTCCCGCCGCCCCGCGCCGGCGTGGATCAAGTCGCCTGGGCGGCGCCTGTGGCGGCTGCTGCCGCTGATCGCCGCAGCTGCGCTGGCCGTCGCCGTCGGGCTTTGCGCCTTCTACATTCGACGCCAGGGCGAGTGGACCGTCGGCGTCGCGCGGACGGTGACGATTCTGGGGCTGGTCTTCATGCTGCTTTCGCTACGGTTCGGCGTTCTGCTGCCGGCCTATATGATCCTGGTCTTTCCGGTGTTTCTGAAGGTCACCCTGGCCGAGGTGCACCTGGCGTTTGTGCTGTTTCCGCTGGCGATTATCGTGGTGCTGTGGTTGCGAGATCTGTTTGTCGAACTGGCCCGGCGTCCGTTGACGCCCCTGCGCCGCGCGGCACTGGCGGGGGCGCTTCTGGTGCTGGCCGTGGCCGGCGTCGACCACGCCCTGAACCTCCGCGCTGCCGTGACGACGCAACGGGAGCTCTCGCGGGCCAACCGCGAGATGGGAGCCTGGATCGCCGGCAATCTCGATCGCCACCCGATCATCGTCTGCAATTTCTACAACATGACCGACGTGTACCATCATGCCGGCTACCGCTTCGATCCCTTTGAGAGCAAGGCCAATTGCCCGATGGGGCCCGGCAAGGTCGTCGACGACTGCGACAAGCTGCGCCGGATGGTCCAGGCCTGGCTGGGGCACAGACGCGTCTACTTCCTGGCGGCCGAGCAGGATTTCAGGCCCACGCACGTGCGGTGGGATTCACACCAGTTCGTCCGCAACCCACCGGGGCGGCTGATTCCCCTGGCGGACTTTCATGCCCGCAACCGGTATGTCTATGCCGACCCGCTGCGGTATTTCCTGCCGCGCGAGCTCGTCTCGTTCCCGGGATACATGGACTGGTCGGACGATTACTACTGCAACAACCTGCCCCGGCCGTTCCAGCGAATCGTGTATGCCGACTACACGATCTATCGCCTGGAAGAACTCTGGCCCGCCACCAAGCCGGACTGATATGATAAACCCCATGACCGCCGCGCAGACTATTCATCGAGCCGACGACGCCGCGCGGGAAGCGTACCTCCGACAGCGGCGAGAGCATTGGGACAAATGCAGCAGCCGCCTGGACTGGCGCGTCCGCCCCAACAATTATTACTACCAGCGCCTGGGCAAGCTCTTTCGGTATTTGATTCCGCCGGGCCTGCGCGTGCTCGAAATCGGCTGCGGGCAAGGCGACCTGCTGGCGGCCGTGGTGCCGGCGGCCGGGGTCGGGGTCGATTTCTCGCAGGCGATGATCGACCGCGCGCGGCAGCGCCATCCCGAGCTGCAACTGATATGCGCCGAAGCCGAGGAATTCAAAGTCGAAGGCCCCTTCGATGCGATCATCCTCTCGGACCTGTTCAACGATCTGTGGGATGTGCAGAAGGTGCTGCGGAAAGTCGCCGGCCTCTGCCACAGCCGCACGCTGGTGGTGATGAACGTCTATAGCCAGTTGTGGGAGTTCCCCCGCAAGTGCGCCGAGCTTGTGCACCTGGCAACACCCAAGCTGCCGCAAAACTGGTTGGCGCCCGAGGACGTCCTGAACCTGCTCGAGCTGGAAGGCTTCCAGTCGATCCGCAACTGGCAGGAGTTCCTCTGGCCGATCCGCACCCCGCTGCTTAATGCGTTCTTCGACCGCTTCCTGGTCCGGCTCTGGCCGTTCCGCCTGACGGCCTTGACGAACTTCGCCGTCGCGCGCCTGCGCCCGAACCTCCCTTCGCCCGAGGCGCCCCAGATGCAGGTTTCGGTCGTCGTTCCGGCGCGAAATGAGGCCGGGAACATCGAAGCGATCTTCCAGCGCACTCCCGAAATGGGCGGCGGCACCGAGCTGATCTTCGTTGAAGGCGGCTCGAAAGACGGCACGTACGAGGCTGTGGAGAAGGCCATCGCCGCCCATCCCGAGCGCCGCGCGGCCCTGTATCGCCAGAGCGGCAAGGGCAAGGGCGACGCCGTGCGCCTGGGGTTCGCCAAAGCCACCGGCGAAGTGCTCATGATCCTCGACGCCGACCTGACCGTGGCGCCGGAAGACCTGCCGCGATTCTACGAGGCGCTTCGCGACGGCCGCGGCGAGTTTATCAACGGCGTGCGGCTGGTCTACCCGATGGAAAAGCGCGCCATGCGCCTGATCAACCTGGTGGGCAACAAGTTCTTTTCGCTGGCATTTTCATGGATCATCGGCCAGTCGATCAAGGACACGCTGTGCGGCACGAAGGTGCTGACCAAGGCCAACTACGAGCGTATCGCCGCCAACCGCGCGTACTTCGGCGACTTCGACCCCTTCGGCGACTTCGACCTGATCTTCGGAGCGGCCAAGCTCAACCTCAAGCTCGTGGACGTTCCGATCCGCTACCGCGAACGGACGTACGGCGAAACGAACATCCAGCGATGGCGCCATGGCTGGCTGCTGATAAAGATGGTGGCCTTCTCGCTGCTGCGCATGAAATTCATTTAGCATAGGATTGCCGGCATGAGCCGCTCACCCACAATCGACCTGACGCATCCCTACATGGAGGAACTGCTCAGGCACCGCCGCATGTGGGAGAAGAAGCCGGCCGTGCGAAAGATGTATCGCCGCTGGTACGCCATGATCGTACAGCGACTCTGCCCTGCCGGCCCGACGGTCGAACTGGGCTGCGGGTGCGGCAATTTCAAAGAGTACTATCCGCAGGCGCTGGCCACCGACAGCTTCGCCACGCCCTGGTGCGACCGCACGGCCGACGCCTGCAACCTGCCCTTCGACGCGGCGTCGGTGGGCAATCTGGTGCTCTTCGACGTGCTGCACCACCTGGGCGTACCGACCGCTTTCTTCGAGCAGGCCTGCCGCGTGCTCGCTCCCGGAGGGCGCGTCGTCATCATCGAACCGGCCGTCGGATGGTTCTCGCGGCTGATCTATCGCTACTGCCATCACGAACCCGTCGACGCCGGTGCCGATCCGCTGTGCACCGTGCCGCCGCCCAGGGCGCCCGCCGATTTCGCCAACACGATCGCCGCGACCATCCTGTTCGATCGGCGGCTCGACGAGTTCGCGGCGCGCTTCCCGGCGCTGCGCGTGGTGGAGCGGCGATGGTTCTCATCGCTGAGCTACCCGATGATCGGCGGGTTCCGCCGGTTCTGCCTGCTGCCGGCATGGGCCGTCGCCCCGGCGGCCGCGGCCGAGGATTTCCTCATCCAGCGGCTGGGCCTGAAGGGCCTGGCGATGCGAATGCTGGTAGTCTTGGAGAAGAGCCCATGAAACGCGGCGGGCACCCCGAACACGAGATCGCCCACGGTCAGTTGCTGGTCGCCGGCGGCGCCGGCGATATCTGGGGTTGGGAGACCCCCGCCGGTTTGCATCGCGTGGCCGCCCGCGTCGCGTGGCTGTCGCGCGTCTGCCGACTGGGGCCGGGCCGGCGCGTGCTCGAGTGCGGCTGCGGCACGGGTATCTTCACGCGGCGTCTGGCGGCCACGGGCGCCGAGATCACGGCGGTGGATATTTCCGACGCCCTGCTGGACGAGGCCCGCCGCAGTTGCCAGGCGCCCAACGTGCGCTTCTGCCGCTGCAATCTCGAACACCCCTCCGAACTGCCGGACGGACATTTCGACGCGCTGCTGGGCATCAGCGTCCTGCACCACCTGGACCTGCCCGTGGCACTGCCGGCACTGCTGAAGAAGCTCAAACGCGGCGCGGACGTGGCGTTTTCCGAGCCCAATCTGCTCAACCCGATCAACCGCTATGTCATCTTCACCGACGACATGGACAAGCGTCGTCGCCTGGGCGTCAGCCCGACAGAGATGGCATTTCGGCCGGACGAATTGGCCCGGGCTTTTCAGGACGCAGGCCTGACCGTCCACTCGCTAAGGCACCGCGACTTTTTGCATCCCAGAACGCCGCGACTGGCCATCGGCCTGTTCAAGGCCGCCGCCTTTCTCGCCGAGCGCCTGCCGCTGGTGCGGCGGATGAGCGGGTCATTGTGGATCCACGCGAAGCTGCCGGAGAACGCCCCATAGACGCCGTCGCCGACAATCCGGTGGTGTGCATTCTGGCCGGAGGCCTCAGCCGCCGCCTGCGCCCGCTGACCGACACGATCCCCAAGAGCATGGTCGACATCGCCGGCAAACCGCTGCTCGAGAGAATCATGGGGCACTTCGCCTCGCTGGGCTTCGGCCGATTCGTGCTGGCCGTAAGCTACCTTCGCCAGCAGATCGAGGCGTATTTCGGCGACGGCGTTGCCTTCGGCTGGGACGTCCGCTACTCTGTCGAGCCGGAACCGCTGGGCACCGGCGGAGCGGTGCTGCTGGCGCATCGACTGTGGGCGCCGGCCGCTCTGGTCGTCAACGGCGACACCTTCGTTCCCGGCGACTGGAGGGCCTTGTGGCAGGCTCACCGAAAGGGCGGCCATCCCGCGACGATGGCGCTGGTCCACCAGGAGGATACCTCGCGTTTCGGCCAGGTAGAGACCGACGGCCAGCGCGTGGTGAAGTTCGTGGAGAAAGGCGGTTCGGCCCGGCCGGGCTGGATCAACGCCGGCGTTTACGCCCTGGAAGAGCGGGCGCTGGACGGCCGCACCGCGGGCGCGGCCTTTTCGCTGGAACGAGACGTCTTCGAGCCGCTGGCCGGGCAAATCGGCGCGTACCTCTGCGACGCGCCGTTTGCCGACATTGGCACGCCGCAGTCGCTGGCGGAGTTCCGCCGGCGCATGGAATAACCGAATGAGCGAAGTGAACGGACAGGAATACGAGGTCTCCAGCCACGCCCCGACGCGCATCAGCTTCGCCGGCGGCGGCACGGACATTTCGCCCTATCCGGAAACCTACGGCGGCAGCGTCCTCAGCGCCACCATCTCCATCTTCATGACCGCCCAGCTCCGCCTGCGACCGGACCGCAAGGTGGTCATCCGCGCCAACACGCGGCCGCTGCCTATCGTCTATTCCGGCGTCGACCGCATGCCCTACGACGGGCAACTGGATTTCGTCAAGGCCATCGTC
Source organism: Planctomycetaceae bacterium (assembly GCA_021371965.1). Next base: position 107,243 of record JAJFVE010000155.1, on the reverse strand, counting down.
TCGCGAATGTATCGTCGCGAACAGGGCTTCGACCTGTATATGTACTCGAGCCTGCCGCTGCGCACCGGTCTGGGCGGCTCGGCCGCGATGTGCGTTGCCATCCTCAGCGCCTTTAACCACATCCGCGCCGGCGGCAAGTTGTCCCCGGCCGATCTGGCCGAAGCGGCCTATGAAATCGAGACCGGCGACCTGGGCAACGCCTCGGGCCGGCAGGACCAGTACGCCGCGGCGTTTGGCGGGATCAATTTGCTGCGGTTCGCCGGCGGCAGCGACGTGCAGGTCGAGCCGGTGGACCTGCCCACAGCCGGGCGACGCATGCTCAACCAGGCTCTGGTCCTCTTCCGCGTCGGCGAGCGTAACCGCTCGGGCGAGATCATCGTCGACCATGCCGCCGGGATGGCGATGGCAGGACCGCAACTCGAGGCCGCACACGCCACCAAGCGTCTCGTGCCCGAGATGCTCCAGGCCGTCATGCGCTATGACATCCAGGGCATCGGCGAGCTGATGCACGAGTTATGGCAGCAGAAGAAACGCTTCAGCGACATGATCACCACGCCGCAAATCGACGGCATGTACTTGACGCTGCAGCAGGCCGGAATGATCGGCGGCAAGATCACCGGCGCCGGGGGCGGCGGGCACCTCCTGGCCTGCTGCCGCACCGAGCGACGCCACGAGGTCATCACGGCCGCCGAGGAGATGGGCCTGCGCCCCGTGCCGTTCAACTTCGTGATGGAAGGCGTGCTCAGTTGGGACTCGCCCGTTCGCACCATCATGCCCGAGCACGGCACGTACACCACCGACAGCGGACCTGCCCAGTAGCGCCGCCACCGCCGGACCGCCAAAGGGAAACAGATCTACGACTTGCTTCTTTCGTACCACGCGCAGGTCGCCGCCAGGCCTTCCTCCAGCGACACCTTGGGCCGCACGCCCATCACCGTTAGCGGACCCGAATCCAGCAATCGCCGCGGCATGCCGTCGGGGGCCGAGGAGTCAAAGATGATCCTGCCGGAGTAGCCTACCGCGTGGGCGATCTGTGCGGCCAGATCGGCGATGGCAATGTCCCGGCCCGAGCCGATGTGGACGATCTCCTCGCCATCATAGCGATTCATCAGGAAGATCATCGCCTCGGCCACATCGTCGACGTAGATGAACTCCCGCCGCGGTCGGCCGCTGCCCCAGACGACGGCCTCGCTCTCGCCGCGCAGCTTCGCGCCGTGAAACCGCGCGATCAGGGCGGCGACCACGTGGCCGTTCTCATCGAAATGATCGCCGGGCCCGTAGACCGTGGCCGGCACGACCACGATGAATCTCGCCCCGTACTGGCGATGGTACGCCTGGCACATTCGCATGCCGGCAATCTTGGCCACGGCGAAAGGCTCGTTGGTCGGCTCCAGCGGTCCGCTCAGAAGCGCGCCGGGTTGGATCGGCATCGGGCACAGCCGCGGATACGCGCACGCCGAACCGGGGAACAGCAGTTTCTCGACGCCACCGCGATGCGCCGCGTCGATCACGTTAGTCGCAATCGCCAGGTTCGTCCGGATCATCTCGGCGGGAAAGGTCGCATTCCGCTTGATGCCGCCCGACATCGCCGCCAGAAGGAAGACATACTGCGGCCGCTCGCACCGAAAGAGATCTTCCACCGCCGCTCGGTCCGTCAGGTCGCACTGCTGGCGCGTGGGCAGGATCAACGCGTCATGCCCCTGCCGCCGCAGCGCGCGGCACACGGCAGAGCCTATCAGCCCCGTGTGCCCCGCCACCAGGATGCGGCTGTCGCTGTCCATCAAGTCCTGCCGCCATGCTTTCGCACGAACGCCTCCAGCGTGTCCATGACATAGTCGATATGTTCGGGCGTCAGCTCCTGGTGCACGCCGATATGCAGGCCGCAGTCGCCGACGTATTCGGCCTCGGGAAACTCGCCCAGCTTAGAGCCCAAAAAAGCGAACCCGGCGCACTGCGTGGGCATGGAAGCAAAGAGATTGCGCGTGTCGATCTGGGCCTCTTCCAGATGCGCCACGAGCTGGTCTCGCGTGAAGGGCGCACCGGGGGCCACCACGATCGGCAGCGCGTGGGGGCCGATCTGCTCGTGCGGCTCCTGGCAAAAGGTGTTCAGCACTCCCTCGAAGCGGCGCATGGCGTCCATCATCACCAGCAAGTTCGCGCGGCGCCGGGCGAGAATCTCGTCGTAGAGTTCAAGGTTGCCCAGGCCGACGGCTGCTTCCAGCTCGTTCATCTTGCATGAAAAGCCGATCCGCTCGAAGACGAATCGCACGTCGGAACCATACTGGAATCGCTTGCGGCAGCCGTCGTCGGAGGTGTTGATGACGCACTGCTTACACTTGCACGCCCGCCCGTGCGAACGTAGCGACCGCAGTACCTCGGCATAGTCGGCACGATTGGTCGTGACGATGCCGCCCTCGATGGACGTCACGATGTGCGCGACATAGAGGCTGTACGCCGCCATGTCGCCCAGTGTGCCGACGTTGCGGCCCTTGTAGGTGGCGCCATGCGCCTCGGCGGCGTCTTCGACGACCGCCAGCTTGCGACTGCGGGCGATGGCGTTGATGGCGTCCATATCGGCGGGTTTGCCCATCAGGTGCACTGGCATGATCGCCACGGTGCGCGGCGTGATGGCCGCGACGATCTTGTCCGCGTCGATATTCAGGGTCTCGCGGCGGATGTCGACGAACCGAGGCGTGAACCCCGCCTGCAGCACGGCGTTGCCGGTGGCCACAAACGACAGCGCCGGCACGATCACCTCGTCGCCGCGCCGGGCGCCAAAGTCGTACAGCACCGCCAGAGCCAGCGCGTCTGCGTCAGTGCCCGACGAGACGGCGACGGCCTCGGACGTGCCCGTCAGGGCGGCAAAGCGCTCTTCGAGCCTCCGCACGAGAACGCCGCTGGAGAGGCGGCCTTGATCCAGCGCCTCGGCGATCAGGTCGCGGCTGGTCTGCGTGATGCTCAAGGCTCCGAACGATACGCGGCGTTTCACGGGGCTTTATTCTCCTGGGTCGCGCCGTAGCGGCGCACCAGCTTGTGCCGGAGCATCTGGCGAAGGTGCGCTTCTACGGCCGGGCCGAACTTCTCGCTCATCATACGAAGATACGCCGGATTGCTGAAGTACTCCCTGAACGCCTCGTCACGAAATTGCAGTACCTGACCCGCCGACAGGCGCCGCGTCGGCAGGGGCAGCGTCTCGACGCCAAGCTGCGAATAGCCTTCCCACGTCCGCGGCAGCGGCCAGCCCTCCGCCAGGGCCCGCTCGTACAGCGGCGAGCCGGGGTAAGCCATCGCACAGTAGAGATTCAGGAACTCGAAGTGGTATCGCTTGGCCTCGTCCAGCGTCGCCCGCATGCTCTGCAGGTCATCGTCGGGCAGGCCGACGATGTAATTGGCGATAATGTGAATACCCGCCTGCCGCGTCCACTCGATGGCGCGGGCGACGGTCGCATCGTCGAAGCCCTTGCGCACGCCGTCGCGCACGGCTGGCGAGGCCGACTCGAACCCGTACGCCAGCCACCGCACGCCCGCGCGTCGCAGCCGCCGCAGCAACTCCGGCGTGACCGTATCGACGCGGGCGTACGCCCAGATGTTCAGATCGTAGTTGCGGGCGATCAGGCCCTCGCAGAACTCCTCGATTCGCTGGGGCTTGAGCACGAACAGCTCGTCGATGATCTTGATGATCCGCACGCCGTATCGCGCGACGAGCAGGTCGATCTCGGCCAGAACGCCGGGCATGCCGCGATAGCGGATGCCGCTTTTGCCGAACAGCGCGTTGATGCAGCAGAACTCGCAGCGGAACGGGCAGCCCAGTGACGTGTAGATCACCGCGTAGGGGCTGCGGCGGTCGATGTGGTCGAAGCACTGCCAGTTGTGCGCGCGATAGCGATCCATCGGCAGCAGGTCCCAGGCGGCCGCGGGCAGCTCCACATCGAGATCGTCGATCAGCGGCGCCGGGCCGTTGAAGACGATCCGGCCGTCGCGGCGATGCCACAGGCCCGCCACGGCGCCGAGATCGCCATCGCCTGTCAACGCCCGGAGAACGCCATGGATGGTGAATGGCCCCTCGCCCTGGCAGACGAAATCGACGGCCTCTTCCTCCATCGTGCGCTGAGGCAAGGCCGAGACATGCAGCCCGGCCAGCATCGTCCGCGTGTCCGAACAGGCCGACTGCAACTGGCGGCAGAGCTCGCCGGCCACGGGCATCTTCTGCGTCGAGGCAGACGGATTGGCGCCGAAGACCACCACCGCCACCAGACGCGGCTTGCTTGCAGCCGCGCGCTGTGCGGCTTGCGCGGGCGAAAGCTCCAGCGCCTCGGCGTCGATGACGTCCACTCGCCAACCTTTGCGCCGGGCATTTTCTGCCAGCAGGCCGATCCACAGCGGCGGCTCGACGGCCGCCAGCGTGGCGGCAGTGCCCTGATAGCCGCTCGATCGAGCGCCGGGGTTGATGAACAGCACGTCCAGTGAGTGGTCCATGGTAGCAGTCTTCGCCGCGGCCGTTACACGTTGCCGTATTGACTCTGCCGCAGCATGCGAAAGGCCTTGATCAGTTCAGCGATGCCTTCCTGCAGTCCGCGCCGAGCCTTGAAGCCGGCCGCTTCGATCCTGGCGTTGGAGACGATATAGTCCCGCTTGTCGGGATCCTCGCCCAGGGCATGCTCGGTGAAATAGAAATCGGGGATCCGCTTCTGAATCTCGCGGCAGAGCTCGGCCTTGGACAAATTGGCCTCGGAGAGCCCGACGTTGTAAGGCTGGTCCTTCATTTTCTCGAAGTTTTCCAGGCAGAACAGGAACGCCGCCGCCGCGTCGCGCACGTGCAGGTAGTTGCGTTTGAAGTCGGCCTCGAAGAGCACGATGGCCTTGTCGCGCACCGCCCGGAGCACGAAGTCATTGACCAGCAGGTCCGTCCGCATGCGGGGGCTGACGCCGAACACCGTCGCCAACCGAAGCGTGACGACGTTGCCCGCTGCGAGCAGTCGCTGCTCGATCTCGACCTTCAGGCGGCCGTAGAGGCTGACCGGCCGCAACGGCGTCTGCTCGGTGCAGAACTTGCCTTTCTCGCCGATGCCGTAGCCGCTATTGGTCGTGGGGAAGAGGATGCGCTGGCGCGGAGAACGCATCGCGATGATGTCGGCGATGGCGTCCCTATTCACCGTCTGCGCGCCGATCGGATCGCGCTGGCAGATCGGGGCGCCGGTCAGGCAGGCCAGCGGAAAGATCACGTCTGCCGTCTTGAGGCAATCACGGATCAGGTCGCGGTCGCGCGCGTCTCCGCGGACCATCTCGAAGTTCGGATGACTGCAGCACTGCAGCAGCGATGTCTGACCGTACATGAAATTATCGACGGCTGTAACGGAATGCCCGGCTTCCAGCACCGCCGGCGTCAGGACCGAGCCGACATACCCCGCCGCGCCGGTGATCAGGATTCGCGCCATCAAAGAGTCCTTTCAACGTAACGTGAAACGATGTTACCACGGCTGCCCGACGAAGCAAATTGCAGATCATTGCAGCGAAATGATCCGCCGACGGTCGACCCCCATCGCCTCCAGCGTTTCCAGGTGGCGCTGCGTGTCAACGAAGGCCGCGATCATGACGACGCCCGGTGCTGCCGACAGGTCGCCCGGTGCGATCGTCGGCCGGCCCAGCAATCGTTGCGGGCGGTCCGGCGCGAAGGGGCAGATGGCTGTAATCCGCAGACCCAGCCATCGCGACAACGCACACAATGCCCGGGCCGCGTCGCCTTGGCCATAGAGAATGATCTCGCGGTGCCCCTCCTGCGCCGCGTAGGCCAATGCCAGCCAGCACTGGCGCAGCAGATAGCGGTCGTACGCCGCAATCCGCTTGAGGAAGCGAAGCAAGGCCGCAGGCTTGCGGAACAACCCGCCCCCGCCGGCGGCGTCACTGCGATAAGACCACATCGCCGAACGCCATTTGACCTTCAGTTGCCGCCAGACCAGCCCCACGGCCATGCACGCCGCGCCCAGCCGCGCACGGCGGGGCAGTCGCCGCCCAAACGGCGGCTGGCGGCGGCCGATCTGCCGCTCCGGTCCGTTCTGGACGATGTATCGGGTAGCCGAGCCGAACGGGCCCGTGCGCTGATCGGTCCGCAGACGCGAATATCGCCACTGTTCGAGCCATTTCGGGTCAATCAGGGCATCGAGCAACTTCGACCGGTCCGCGACCTGCCCGCCTTGGCGGAGCATGGCAATGGCCTCGTTTTCCACCTCCGGAGCCGTTTGCCCGGAAGCACGATGCTCCAGGGCTGGCGACGAAATGTGCATTCCGTCGTGGGGACCGATCACGTCGCCGTCGCCGGCCTGGCCGGGATGCCACACGTGGTAAAGCCACTCCCGGTCGTGCCAGACCTCGCGTTTTCCGGCATTGATCAGCCGCCAGGTCAACTCGTAGGGTCCGGAGATGTGCGCCAGATAGTCGACGTGCATGTCCAGCCCGCCTGCGGCGATCATGTCGCTGCGCAGCGCGGCCATGCACGCCCCGTAGTTGCGCGAGTGCAGCGGGTCGGTCTTGTCGGCCAGCCCGATCGGTCGGCCGTTGACCCAGTTGATGCACCCGAAGCCCCGAATGTCCACCAGCGAGGGATATCCGAACGGGTGGAATCGCGGGTCGTTGTTGCGGACTTCGTCCAGGTGCAGCACGATGTTCGAGTCGCGATCGAACGATTCGATGATCGACTCGATGAAGCGGGGGCTGGCGATGGCGTCGGAGTCGGCGATGCAGACGATGCGCCCCGCCGCCAGCGCGATCCCCAGGTTCATCAGCAGATGCTTGTGATAGCAGACCGAGCGGTCGATCTCCAGCGCCGCGTAGATGTCGACCGGTAGCGGCCGCCCGGCGCGCCGGGCCGCTTCGATCAGCTCGCACAGGCTGGGCGAGGCATCGTAGAACTCGGTCCAGATGATCTGATACCGGTCGCGCGAGACCGTCTGGTGAGCCAGGTAGTCCAGCAGGTGAAAGCTCTCGCGGCAGCCCCAGTCCAGCAGGACGAGGCTGACGTCGACGGGCCCCCGCGGCGGCGTGTCGACTATGAATCGCATGGCGCCCCCTGCCGGATTGTGGCCGCCAGGGCCTTGGCCGCGATCTGGCGCGATTCCTCCCAGGCGATGAACGTCAGTTCGTCGCGGACGCGAGCGGCCTTGTCGTACACGGCGTCGAAGGCGGCCTTGCCCACTTCGTGATGCATGTGCTCGATGACGACCTGCGGCAGGTACGCCATGCGGTCCACGCCCAGGGCTCGCAGCTTGACGAAGATGTCGAACAAGTGCGTGTCGATGTAGTCGTGGCTGTAGTCGGCCGGCGAGGGACCGTCGAGCGCCTCGCACGTGCGCCGCGAGAAGATCGGGAAGACCGGCATGCTGTCGCCGCGGTACAGGTCGTTGCACCAGACCAGGCCGATCCCGTCGCCAAAGGCCTCCAGCGCCGCCAACACCGCACTGTCCCAGCCGCCGGTGCGGCAGACCGCGTCGTCATTGAGCAGTATGATGCACCGGCCGCTGCTGGCGGCATAGCACGTGCGCAGCATCTGCCCCATCTTGGCCCGCGGGCGCACCAGCGTCACCACCGCGATCCGGTCGTGCGAGATCGATTGGCTGGCCAGGTCGTCATGATCGACGTACAGCACGACCTCCAGCCCCTCAGGCGCGTCGGCGTGATCGGCCAGGCTGTCCAGCAGGCGCGCCACACCCTGGGGCCGCTGCCGGGTCGGCAGCAGAATGCTGATGCGGGTCAATCCAGGGCAGTTCACGATTGTCCCCCGCTGCCGACCAGAGATGCGGCGGCCTTGGCGATGTCGGCCGGGCCGGGGAAGTACGCCGTCTCGCCGCATGCCGGCACGGGCGAATCCGGCAGGCCGATGCGCACCGGCGATGCCTTGAGGCGCCGCGGCGGCACTTCTTCCAGCACGCGGGCGATGACCTCTCCACAAACGCCATATCGCTTATGTCCGGTGTCGACGACGATCAACCGCCCCGTGCGTTCCAGCGAGCGGCAGATGGGTTCCACGCTCAGCGGCGAAATCCAGCGGATGTCGATCACCTCGGCCGAAACGCCCCGCCCTTCCAGCAACGCCGCCGCCTGCAGCGCATCGGCCACCCCGTAGCTCACCGCGGCGATCGTGACGTCGGCGCCGGGGCGGATCACGGCCGGGGCGCCGGGGCGGCAAGTGTAGACCGCCTCGTCCACCGGTCCGCAGAGGTTCCAGAGCCATTTGTGTTCCATGATCATGACCGGCCCTGCCGCATCGAGTGCGGCGTAGAGCAGCATGCCTTTGGCGTCGGCGGGCGTGAAGGGCATGGCAACCTCCAGCCCCGGAAAATGCGCCAACACCGCGTGCAGCGCCTGCGAGTGCTGGGCCGCCGAACCCCATCCGCGGCAGGCGACGCTACGGATGGCCATCGGGGCCTGGACGCGCCCAGCAAACATCAGCCGCCACTTGGCGGCGTGGTTGGCAATCTGGTCCAGTCCCACCAGCAGAAAATCGTTGCGCGGATGCACGACGATGGGCCGCAAGCCCGCCAGGCTCATCCCGATCCCCACGCCGGTAATGATGCTCTCGGCCGTGGGAACGTCGAACACGCGGTCGGCGCCGAACTGCTGTTCCAGGCCCTGGGTGGTCCCGTAGGTGCCGGCCTGGTCGGTGACGCCTTCGCCGAAGACGCGGACGCGCGTGTCGGCGGCCATCGCTTGGCGCATTGCTTCGGCGATGGCCTGCTGATAGGTCAGATCGCGCGGGCCCTTGGCCAACAGCGGCGGAAGCTTAGGCGTTGTGCCCCAGTTACTCATGGAGGCCTCCAAGGCGGCTACGCATGACGATACTCCAGGACCGTCCGCTCGGCCGCCAGCGCCTCGGCGTACGCTGCGTCGATGCTCCGGCAAAGCTCTGCGTCGATGGCGGCGGCCGCTTCGGCCGGCAATCGACACCTGGCCACGCGCATGGGGCAGAAGGCGTCGTAGAGTTCCCGCTCGGCAGCATCGCGAAAGCCCGCGGCGATATCGTCGCGCACGCCATTATGGTCATAGCGCCGGACGGTGTGGCACTCGACAAACAGCGGCCCGCCGCCGCCCCGCACGCCGGCGATCGGATCGGCCAGCAGGTCGTGCAGGGCGAAGACGTCGGCCGCCGTCTCGATGGGCACTTCGAGCGTTTCCATGCCGAAGGCCCGCGCCACGGCCGCCGGATGCGCCGCCCGCCGCACGCGCTGCGGCGTGTACACGCTGTAGCGGTTGTTCTCGCACAGGAAGACCAGCGGGGCCTTTCGCAGTTGGGCGTAGTTTACCGCCTCGGCGAAGGCGCCCTCGTCGGCCGCGCCGTCGCCAAAAAGTACCGCGGCCAGCCGCGGGCGCTCGACGCCCATCGCCAGGCCGACGGCGATGGGCAGCGCGCCGCCGACAATGCTCGTCGTGCCTACCAGGCCGTTGGTCCGGTCGCACAGATGCATCGAGCCGCCCATCCCGCCGCTGCAACCGCACTGGCGGGCGAGCAATTCGCCGAAGAAGGCTTTCAGGTCGCCGCCGTTGGCCAGATACAGCGCGTGCGAACGATGCGTGCCAATCTTCAGATCATCCCCGCGCAGGTGCGCGCACAGGGCCACGGCGATGGACTCCTGGCCGATGCTCAAGTGGACGGGGCATTGCATGACGTCGGAGTGGTAGACATCGAAGATCTTCTGTTCCGCGTGGCGGACCAGCGACAGACGTCTGTAAAGTTCCTCGAATGTCACCTGAGCACCCTTCTCCGAGCCCGACCGGCTATCATAGGGCGATGCCGCCGGCCGGTCAACGCGCCGCCAATCCCCCTGGCGGCAGGAGCGTCATGATTCGATCGTCTGCCACGCCCAGCCCCAGCAGCCGCTCGCGCAGGAAAGGCACCCGGTCGACGCTGGCGATGAGGATCGCCGCGGTCTGCGAGGCCAGCGACGCCTCGTCGGACAGCGGCCAGCCCTTCAGTCGCCAGGGCGGCCCGCCGGGGGCGGCGCAGATCGCCGCGATCTTCACGGGCATGCGGCACGACAGCAGGCAGGCAACCACGGCCGCGGCGCCCGTTTCGTATAGCGCGACGCGATCAATCCCTGCGGCGGCGCAGCAGCAGAGGGTCTGCCAGCATCTCCGCACGTCGCGGCGCCCTTGGGCGCTGGGGACCGAAACGAGGCGATACGGGGCCAGCACGTTCATCGCGGCCACGCGAAAGCTCCTGCCCGGCGGATTGCGCCGCAGCTTGAGCAGCGGTATCGCGGCCTGGACCGCGTCGGCAATCGCCAGCCGGTAGAGCAGCGACAGGATCTTGAGCCGTGCCCGCAGGACGAGAGGATAGCGTTTCATGGCGGCCTCGGCGGCCGCCCGTGAGACCGCGGCCATGGCGTCTCGGGCGGGCCGCACGGCCAGTTTCCTCGCGCGCTCGAAGGTCATGTCTTCGCGGCCGGCCCGAGCGGCGGTCGGGCCTCGATAGAGAGCCCGCGCCCCGGGCACGGCGCCACAGCGGTAGCCGCTCTCTTCCACGCGTCGGCACAGCGCCGCGTCGGCCTGGTATCCCGTCAGACACTCCCGGGCCGGTGCGGCTGCCAGCAGCACGTCGCGCCGCGCCAGCATCAGCAGGCCCGAGACAAATGCCCGCGGCGACCATTCGTCATAGTGGGCCGGAAACGGCGGGCCGTCCGGATTACGACGGTCGAAATAGGCCCAGTCGACGATGCGCTGACCAGCGGGCGAATTGATCTGCGTTCCGATCACCTCGAAACAGTCGGCCGACTGCACCTTCTCCAGCCAGTCGGGCGCCAGTTCCATCGCGCTATCGATCATCAGCACGTAGTCCTTCGATGCCTGCTCGGCGGGCGATTGTCCTTCCGGCACATGCTGCGCCGCGTCCAGATGCGGATCGACCGCCGAGCGAATCAGGATCTCGCAGTCGTTCATCCCCAGGCGGCGGATAGCGGCCACGCACGCCTCCAGCAGCGCCTGGTCGGCCAGCTCATCGACAATGCAGAATGAGATGCTCGCGATCATTGGCTATCGGACCTCCGACAGAGACCGCGGATACACGCCCGATGACGCGAACTCCAGGTGCCGCCCGTCGCGGTGAAAGAACATCCCATTGGGTCCGCCGCCCGGATGCGAAAGCAGCATCATCGTCATGCTCACCACGCTGTACGGACTGGCCGGGGACGAACGGTTCATCTGCGTGCGGGCCTGGCCGGGGTCGAGAACATTGCACTGAATGTCCATCTCCGGCGCCGCAGCGGCCATCTCCGCCGCCAGCGAGCCGCCCAGGCAATTGACGGCGGCCTTGGAAACGTTGTACGGCCCAAACCCGCTGGTGAACGCCCACCCCGCCCCGCTCGACAGCAACACGACGCGCGCCTGCCCCCCCGCCCGCATGAGCGGAAAAGCCGACCGCGTCAGAAGCCACGGGCCCGTCACGTTCGTCGCCAGAAGGACCTGCCAATACCCGTGCGACCCCTCCAACAGTGGCCGTTCCCGGCCCGGCTCGGTCGGCAGGGCCGCGCAGTGCACCAGCCCGTACACGTTGCCGCAATCGGAGTGCACTTGTCGGCAGGCGGCGGCGACCTGCGACTCGTCGGTCACGTCCAGAGGCACTGCGCGGCACTGGCGGCTGGAGATGCCCAGCGAGTCCATCTCGGCCAGACTGTCCTTCAAGGCCGCTTCGCGCCGCCCGGAGAGGACGACTCGCGCCCCCGCCGCTGCCAGGGCAACGGCGATCGCCCGCCCGAACCCGCTGCCGGCGCCAGTGACCCAGAGGCATCGCTGCCGCAGCGCCGCCCACCGCCCCACCGAAAGACCAAAACGATGCTCCGCCCAGCGCGCCGGGTCGGCATCCTGAAGAATGTGGCCTGTGACAGGCGGCTTCATCGCTGCGACCTCCCCTGGCCACTGCCCGCCAGCCGCATCGCGCGGATGGCGTCATTCTCCTTCAGCGGCAGGATGCGCCGCGTCCTGGGGATGGCCATCGCGGTGGTGGACATGCCGCGGCCGTTGTTGGGGCCCATGTAATTGCCGTCGCCGCCCTGGCTGGGATGGTACGCGTGATAGAGGAAGTGCGTCTCATGCAACCGGTCCGCGGCGCCCGCGTTGATCAAACGGGCCGTCATCTCGTATGGGCCGCACACATGCCCGAGATAATCGTCGTGCTCGTCGGCGCCACCGATGGCAATCAGGTCGTCGCGCCGCGCAGAGAAGCACGCACCGTAGTTGTACACGTGCCAGAGATTCCAGTCCTTCGCCAGGCTCTTGGCGCAGGTCTGGAACCCGTTGGGCACGCCGTCGACAGCATTGGCGCAGCCCGGGCCGGTCAGCTCGTCGATCATCGGATAGTCAAATGGATACATCGAACGGTCGAAGTTCCTGATCTGCTCGAAGTGCAGCGCGAGGCGGCCGCCGGCGGCGAACTCGTCGATGACCGTCTGGACGAACGTGGTCTTGAGGATGGCGTCGGAGTCCATAATGACCACGACCGGCCCGCGGGCCTGCAGGATGCCGGCGTTATACATCACGTGCTTGTGATAGTACTGCTCCGCCAGCCGATCCATCGCGATCCACGTGTCTACCGGCGCGGGCAGCCCGCGCGCGGCGTACCGCTCGATGATCGCATCGACGGCCGGGCTGCGGCGATCGTGCCATTCCAGCAGCATCACTTCATAGTCGCTGCGGCGGGCCACCTGGCGGGCCAGGTAGTGCAGCACGTGAAAACTCTCCCGCACCGACCAATCGAGCAGCACGATGCTGATCTTCGGCGGAGAGTCGAAATCGCATTGACGGAAGAATCGCATGGCCGTTCCCGTCATGGCGCCGGCGCCGCGGCGCCGTCGAGATAGTCTCGCACGACCCGGGCGATAAACTCGTCGAGCTGTTTCTCAGCCGGCCAGGCCGGATCGATCCGCGCCGCCTGCCCCGCCGCCGGCTCGGGCGGCGGGACCGGCGCCTGCGCGCCGCGCTGCAGGAGCCTGCGGGCCAGGCGCAGCAGCGGCGGGCAATGCTCCAGCACCGCACGCACGCGCGCCTTGAGCGCTGGGCGGGCGTCCAGGCGGGTCTTGACGCGGTAGGCCACCGCAGCCGGAGAAACTTTGGCCGTCCGCAGCGACTGCATGCCCGCCAGGGCGTCTTCCAGGCTCAGGGCCTTGCTGTGGTGAAAGTTCCACGTGTTCATCAGGTTGGCCACGTTGAGGGCCTGGATGACGATCTCGTCGGAGTAGTCGGTGTAGTTGATCCACCGGTCCTTGAAGAACTTGTCGTAGAACTCGTCGTCGCTGCTGAAGTAGCCGTTCTCGGCCGCCCAGTCGTAGATCGGCGCCCCGGGGAACGTCGTCAGGGGGTAGAAGCCCTGGTTGTTCGAGAAGGGCATGCGCCGGTCGGTCGAGGTCATGATCAGGCGCAACGTCTTGTAGAAATCGTCCAGTGTTTCGCCGGGCTGACCGAACATGCCCGAGATGTTGACGCCTATGCCCGCCTCTTTGGTGATCTTCACCGCCTCGACGAACTCCTCCACGGTGGTATTCTTGCCCATCGCCTTGAGCATGTCGTTGTTGGCGCTTTCGAGACCGTAGAGGATGCACGCGCAGCCGGATTCCTTGAGGATGGCCATCAGCTCGCGATCGACGCGGTCGACTCGCCCGGTCAGGAAGTATCGCCACTTGAACTTCTCGTCGATCAGGCGCTGGGCGAACTTCTTGCCCTGCGCGATGCTGCCCATCGTCAGGTTGTCCATCCAGTACATGAACGTCGGATGGAACCGGTCCTCGATCTGGTGAAGCTCGTCCATCAGCAGGTCCATCGGCTTGTACCGCAAGGCCGCCCCTGGCGTGCAGAAGTTGCACTTGCCCGGACAGCCGCGGCTGACCGCCCAGCCCATGACGCGGTCATACCCGGTGCAGAAGGAGTTGAAATACCACCCGACGCGCAGGTAGTACTCCATCGGGAACTTCTCCCAGTTGGGCATGGGCAGTTGGTCCAGGGGGTAGAGTTCGCCCATGCCGTTGTCGATCGTACGGTCGCCCTCGCGAAAAGACACGCCGGGAATCTGCGAATAATCCCCGCCGTCAGCGAGGGCGTTGGCCAGCTTGAGCATCGCCCACTCGCCTTCGCCGGCAATGCAGAAGTCCGGCTGGGCCTTGCGCAGCACGAGCTGGGGCAGATACGTCACCATCCATCCCCCCAGGACGATCCTGGCCTGCGGCCACGTGTCGCGAACAAGCCGCACGAGCATCTCTACGCGAGGCAGGTACGGCCACATGCCGCCGATGCCGACCAGGTGCGGCTTGAAATCGAGAATCCGCGCGGCGATGTCCTTGTCCAGCAGATGGTACGCCACCGTCGAGACGATCCGGACCTCGTGGCCGGCCTGGCTGAGAACCGAGTCCAGGGCGGCGTATCCCATCGGGAAGTTGAAGTCCTGAATGTCATCAGGCGGCTCGGCCTGGATCAGCATGATCTTCATTGTTCGGGCCTTTTGGTGCTGCGAAACACATTCCTCATCCATCGCACGCCGCGGACAAAGCCGTTGTTGCTCGGCCCGCCGGCGCCGGAGGACTTGCGTCCATCGAGTTGCGCAGCCATGGCGGCGATCCGGTTCTGCTGCTCTTTGACGCACGCCGTCAGCAAGTCGATCGCTCGGGCCTGGGCGGCCAGCGTGGCGTCCTGCGCGCAATCGCGCTGCCTTTGCAGCTCGGTCAGATGCCCGTCGACCAGCTCCTTGACCTGCCGTAGCGAGGCGGCTTCAAAATGGGCCCCGCTGTCCAGAACGGACAGGTCGGCGGTAGCCAGGTCGAGCGGGCCCACATCGCCCACGGCGTGAAATTGCCTGCGACAATACACGATGTTGTAGCCCCGATAGCGTTCCACCAGCGAAGGGCCCTCGGGAAGCTCCATCGCCAAGCAGCCCTGGAACCCCTCCGGGATACATCGCACCGGGCCGCACGGGCGCTGCAGCAACCGCAGAAAATCCTGGTCCATCGCCCGCAGCAACTCCCAGTGGCGCGGAGAAAACTCGCCGGCATGGCTGCCGATCTGACCACGCCGGAACGTGGCAGACCGGGTCGAAAAGACGCCCTTGGCCAGTTCAGCCGGCCGGCCGCCCACGTGCAGGGCCAATTGCAGTTGCCACACCGCGTCGTGCTGCGCCGCGTCGCTGCCGCCGCCGGCGGCCCCCACGAGGTCCTCGAATCGTACCAGGCACATGTTGGCCGGCGGCGACCTCAGCCACGGCTCGAAGAGCATGACCAGGTCCCGCAGGCTGCCGGAGAAACTCAAGTGCCGGTTGATGAAGACAGGGACCGGATATTTCCCCTCGATCACCGCGGCCAGGCGATCCTCGTCGCTGCGGAGTTCCTCGAAATAGTGCTGCAGCACGTGATATTCTTTCTGCCCGGCCAGGTAGTGGGCCATCGACACGGCGATGTCGCGCGGGTCGCGGCAGATGAACAGCACGACCGACTCCGTCAGCGCATGGACCAGCGGCTGGATCTGCGCAAACGGGCGCGCCAGCGTCTGGGCCGTCATGTGCTGGAGATTGTAGAACGTGCCGCCCAGGAACGGCCCGTCGCTGTCGGGCATGTCCTGGCGTGGAGGGTCGCTGTAGCCCAGCGCCCGCATCAACTCGATCAGCAGGTGCGTGCCGCTCTTGGGGATGCTGTTGATAAACGCCGGCCGCCGCCGCCAGTAGTGCGCGGTGATCGGGGCGATGATGAGGCCACCGCGGTCCGTCGCGTGGCCGGCCAACCGCTTCGAGACGTCGACGGCGTCGTCGCCGAAGATCATCACGGCCGCCGCCTCCGGGGCTGCCCCCGCGCGGTCGGCGGAGTCGGTGAAGAACTCGACGTCGCTCGTTGCCTGGGCTTTGGCGCGCTCCAGAAATGCCGCCGCCCCGGCCCCGTCGCCTTCAAGGAGGAAGCATCGCCTTCCGGCCGCGGCGGCCTGCAGGAACGCCTGGAGGTATTCCTCCGGCGAGGGGGCGACGAAACACAGTTCTCTTGCGTCGGCCGTGGCCATCGTTCATCCTTCCGCGCCCGGCGCGGCGTCCGGGGGTCCGATCCGTGCAACTTCCTCGAACGCGGCGCCGCAGGAATACAGGCCCGAGCAGTTCTCCCTCCCCACGACGCCCAGGTGAATCACGTCGTAACGGCGGTCCAGCGGGATGCTGTCGCCCACGCCGCCCCCGACGGCGTCGGCCGCGCCCAGGTCGATAAACACATCATGGACGTTCAGCGGCAGCGTGAAGGAGAACTTCACCACCAGCGTCTGCCCCGCGCGAGCCGGCGGAATGCGGACGTTTTGAAGCAGGCTGTTGGTGCCGTACAGCACCACGCCGTCGACGGTCTTGACGGAAAAACCGAACATCGGCGCGCCGACGTCCTGACAATACGTCGTCTTGACGTGCAGCACAATCGTGGCGCCGGAATCGACGACGGCCGGATCCTGCCGGCCGCCGCATTCGATCAGGTAGTCCACGATCCCCGCGCGCCCGTCGCCGTAGCGATGCTCGCCGGGATTGTACGACGCCCGCCGGGCGCAGCGATCCTCCCCGGGCACGTCCCGGATGAACGCCTCGTCCGTCGCCAGGCCGATCGGCGCCGGCGCGGCCGCGACGCCCGCGCCGTCCTGGCCCGCCCGCCCGCCTGAGAGCATCTCCAGATACACGTTCGTTACGTCGTTGGGATCGCCGTCGCAAATCACCCTGCCGCCGTCGAGCAGGATCGCGCGGCTGCAATGTCCGACAATGGCCGACAGATCGTGGCTGACCAGCAGGATCGTCTTGCCGGCGGCCTGGAAGTCCAGAACCTTCTGGTAGCACTTGCGCTGAAAGCCCGCGTCGCCGACGGCCAGCACCTCGTCGATGATCAGGATGTCCGGGGCGACGTGGATCGCGGCCGCGAACGCCAGCCGCACGAACATCCCGGAGGAATAGGTTTTGATGGGCTGCTCGAAGAACTGGCCGATATCGGCGAAGGCCTCGATCTGCGGCAGCAAACGGCGGATCTCGCCCTCGGGCAGGCCCAGGACGCGGCATTGAAATGACACGTTATCGCGGCCGGTGAAGTCCGGGTTGAACCCGGCCCCCAGCGCCAGTAGCGGCGCCACACGACCCTTGACGCACACGGCGCCAGACGTCGGCCGCAGCACCGAGCAGAGCAGTTCGAGCAGCGTGCTCTTGCCCGAACCGTTGCGACCAATGATGCCGACCGTGGCGCCTCGCGGAACGTCGAAGCTGACATTCCGCAGCGCCCAGAACTCGCGGTGCAGCTTCCGGCGAAACGGATGCAGCCATTCGACCAGCCGGTCCTTGGGCGCGGCGTACAGCCGGTAGGCCTTGGACACGTCCTGAACCGAAATGGCGATGTCGTCGTTCATGCTCAGATCGCTTCCGCGAAATCTCCCTTGAGCCGGCCGAAGAGGCGCCCGCCGAACATGAACACTGCCGCTGCCAGGATCCAGAAGTATGCGCCGCCCTGCCAGTTCTGCCACAGCGGGACGTGCTCGATGAAACTGTCGCGATAGCCCTGCACGATGTAGATCATCGGGTTGAGCCTGACAAAGGCCTGGAATTTTCCCGGCAGCATCGCCAGCGGCCAGACGATCGGCGTCAGCCAGAACCACATGTTGATCGCGATGGCCAGGACCTGCCCGATGTCGCGATAGAAGACGTTCAGGGCCGACAGGATCCAGCCCAGGCCGATGCACAGGACCGACATCGCCAGCAGGTAGTAGAGGAACTGCACGTTCCAGAGCGAAAACCCGACGCCGTATACGACCATCAGCACGGCCAGCACCGCCAGCATGATCACGTGCGTGGCCATGCCCGCCGCCAGATGAACAACCGGAAGAATCTCCGTCGGGAAGACCGTCTTCTTGACCAGATAGGCGTTTGCCGCGATAGCCGACGTGCATGCGTTCAGCGTTTCGGCAAACATCAGCCAGGGGATCATCCCGCACAGAAAGCCGATAACGAACGGCACGTTGCCCGCCGGCGGCACGCGAAGCCCGACGGAGAACACCAACCAGTAGATGACGATGAGCATCAACGGGTGCAAAACCGTCCAGGCGAATCCTCCCAGCGTGCCGGCATAGCGTTTGCGCATCTCCTGAGCGGCCATGACGCCCACCAGCCCGCTTTGGCCCGGCAACCGCCAGAGAAATGTCCATGACGTTGGGGGAGTCATCCAGATCCTGCTAAAGCCTGTTGGCGGAAGCAACTGTGTCGCGTCATGGCGATGATCTTCCGCAATTCAACTACGCCTGAGAGGAGTCGAACCTCTAACCCTCGGTTCCGAAGCCACCTCAGACTATTAGTTAGAATCGCCGTAACCGTTAGATTTAATATAAGTTATGTCCTGTAACTTTGTCAACTAGATTTTGTAGAATTTTACTCAAAATAGCCCGATTCCATTCGAAATAGTGTAGTACTACACACCGCGTTATTCACTGTTTTATATTCGATGCACGACCTACATTTCTTCCTTTTTGTGTCATCGAATAACCACCACGACGGCCGTGCATCTGCGCCACCAGGCCCATCTCACTCAACTCCGTCAGGTATCGCTGCGTTGCATATCGTTTGTAACCGCTGGCCTCGCTGATTTCAACCTGAAGCATCGCCCGGTAAGGATGTTGGGCCATCGCCTCAAGAATCTCCATGTGCGGCCTGGCCAGTGGAGGCATATCGTCAACTGTGCCGGATTCCTTCGACTCGGTCGGGGCAACCGTCTTTGCCTCCCTGCTTTGCTCGACATGCTGGATCGTGCGATTGACCAAGTCGCGGTGCAAGACGAGGTGTTTGATCATCATGTCCAAAGTCTCCCCTCGCCGTGGAAAGGGATTGTGAATAGTGCGGATCAAAACTCTCCGGCCGCGAGAGACGCCCATGATCTCGCCCGACCATGCTCTTGCTTTGTGCGACAGGATTACGATCACTGGAACGAGCTTGCCCTTGTATATCTCGTCCATCTCATCCAGGAAGTTATCGATCACTGATGGGCTGGCGACCTGGGATGAAGAGCAGACGTACATTGGCGCAGATACAATCACGTAGTCGTAACGTCGCTTCTTGATCCTTCGCCTTGCCTGGGCCTGATCATTGACCAAGTCGAACTTGTCACGCAGCGAGAACAACACTTCTGTCACGTAAGCTAGCTCTTGCCGATTCTTGGACACAATCAATGCGCGGTGTCTCATGGTTGGCCCCCTTTTCGAAGAAATATTGCCGAGCACCCGGCAAGTGCCAGGTGCCCGGCACCCCACAAACTTTTACGACTGCCGTCGCGTCCGGCGCTGTGACGGCGGTGCGATCCGATCTCGCGTCAGACCACGGCGATTGGCAACGTTGTCGCCGGGGAAGACGCACAGGTGCACGCACGTGTGATCAGTGACCAGTGCTTGGCCGACAACGTCATCGGCCGCAAAGCGCCAATCCCCGCCAACGCCGACGCTGGGGCAGATCGTGCAGTCCATCCCCCCCACGTGTTCCATCAGAACGCTGGCGGCCTTGGCGGAGAAGTCTTTGTTCCTCTCACCCAGTTGTGCCGCGGCGTCCATGGCGTAGCCGGTGATCAGCCGCCCCCAGACACGCTCCAGCGTCTGGGGCTTGTCGAAGATGTCCGCCGCCAGGAACCGCCCGTTGACTGCCGCCACGACGCCGCAGGCTCCCTCCGGATACGTCAGGGCCTGGACGTACAGGTCGAACGACTCGCGCCGCTGCTTCACGATATCGCTCATGGCCATCGTCGGCGAGGCCGCCTGGAATGTGGCAGCATCTTCGCGCACATGCTCCCACACGGCGCCCTGGTCGCTGCGGGCCTGGCCGCTCTCACGCAGGCTTGCCGTCACGTCACGGCTCTTGCGAGCCCGCAGTCGCGAGGGCGAGTAGTTGCCCGACTGGAACTTTGCCGACTCGTGATACCACCGGCCCTGTTCGACGCAGGAGACCGGGATCTTGGTCTTTGACTCGCCCTTGAGCAGGACCGATGTGTTCATGATCCGGTTCTGCTTGGCGCCGACGAGTTCCTCGCCGTCCAGCAACAAGACCATCTTGATCCCGGTGTTGCTGGCCAGAAGCTCCGGCACACTGCCAGACTCGCTGACTTCCGTCACGGCCAGCACACCGGCAGCGATGGCGTCCTGGGCGAGAGTGTAATCAAGTCCCTGGGGCCCCTCCCCCCGCAGGGGCACCAGGGTAAGGTTCCGATGGCCGACGGCCTCGCCGATCCGCAAAGCCGGCACAACTGTCTTGAGCACCCCGATCTGTTCTGTCCGCTTGTCTTCCATGGCCGTTTCCTTTCGCTTTCCCCCGCAGGCTCATTCCCTTGGGTCGCCCGTATTATTGGCCGGGCGCCATGTCAGCTTTGGTCACGCCTGGCGCGAATTCTGAAAAATCTTTCGGCTGCTCCGAATGATCGGCGGCTATAATCTCCGCCGCTTCACCTGACATAAGGGGCACAGAAATGGGCCGCGGAGAGCCACTATTTCGACAATGGGAATTGCTCAAGACTTTGCAGGCGCACAGGTACGGCATCTGCGTGGACGAACTGGCGCAGCGGCTGGAATATACCAAGCGCACCGTCCAGCGGGACCTGGAGGTGCTTCAGACGCATTTCCCGCTGCGGCATGAAAATCGAGAGCACGGCCGCAAGTTCTGGCGGCTGGACTCGGGATACCTGGAGTCAGAGAAGCTCCAGATGACCATGACCGAAATGCTCAGCCTGTACCTCAGCCAGCAACTCCTGGCGCCGCTTGCCGGCACGCCCTTTGGCGACGGGCTCAACTCCGCTCTACAGAAGATCAGGGCCGTGCTACCGACAAAGGCCTTGAACTACTTCTCTGACCTGGATGACGCCTTCCTGATCAAGACCCTCGCCAGCCACGACTACAGCGGCCAGACCAAGGAGATCGAGCTGCTCAACGAGGCCATCATCAATCACCAGGTGCTGCGGGTTGTTTACTGCTCTGCCAGCCAGGGCCGCGACCTGGAGACGGAGTTCCATCCATACGGGATCGTGGTCCTGTCATCGTCCTTGTACTGCATCGGATGGCTGAAGGAATACGGCGAGGTGCGGACGCTGAAGGTTTCGCGCTTCAAAGGAGTGCGAGCGACGTCCAAGACATTCGAGAAACCAACGTCGTTCTCGCTGGCCAAGCACACACACGGCGCCTTCGGCATCTTCGGCCCAGGCAAGCTGCAGAAGATCAAAGCCCGCTTCACTGGCTGGGCAGCTACCAACGTCCGCGAGCAGCGCTGGCACCCCAGCCAGAAGATCACGCAAGATCACGGTAAGGTCGTGGTAGCCCTGTTCGAACTGAGCAACACGGTGGAGTTTGTCCGATGGATGCTCGGTTTTGGAAAGAATGCGCTTGTGCTATCGCCTAAAGTATTGGCGCGCGAAGTTGCTGCTGAACTCAGAGACTCTTCATTGCAGTACGAGAATACCGTACACGAGTGACTTGGCAAGAACACTGCTCGTAAGGATGCTGTTCCTGATCACAAGCGGAAACTGATGATGAACACACCGCAGGTTATTTGCGCCGACGGTCTTCGTAAACAGTTCAGGAGTATTCCTGAGAATGCTCGCAAAGACCACCAGGCTTTCAGTGTGCGCATCTGGAGAGGATTGAGCTGGCTGGAGCGGAGCGAATCGACCGGCGATACTGAGAGCAGGTTCATCTATCTCTGGATCGCCTTCAACGCAATATATGGTCGTCTTCACGATGATGGCATCAACGCACCCGATCACGGCAGTTGGCAAGAGTTCCTGGCAAGTGTAGTTGATGCCGACAGGGAAGATCTTCTTGGCACAATCATGTGGTCGGAACAGCTTCGCATCTTAAGACTAGTGGACAACCAGTGGCTGTTTCGGCCATTTTGGCAAGCAGACCCCTCTGCAGAAAAGAAACTGGCTGCCTCCCGTCAGCATGTCATGAAGTGCCTGCGGAATCGATCTGCTGTCGGCGTCTTACAACAAGTTTTTGAACGTCTCTACGTTCTGCGACAGCAGGTCTTCCATGGTGCTGCAACCAGTGGCAGCAAGCTTAACCGCAAATACCTAGAGTCCAGCGCAATGCTCATGAGCAAGATCGTTCCCGCAATGATTGCGATCATGATTATTGCGGGGCCGCAGCGAAATTGGGGCGAAATATGCTTCCCGCCAGTGCAGTGATACCAGATCCTTGCGAATGCTACTGAACGCTGTGTCGGTCGTCTTCCACCGATGTGAATCAATCAAATCAACCGACTTCTTAAGGCCGATACCGCGACAGAGATAATCTCAATTGCAGCAGCAATATCAGCTTCTGAGGTGTAACGGCCCAAGCTGATGCGAACTGTACTCTGAGCATCCTCCCGGGATAGGCCCATTGCCAGTAGGACATGAGAAGGTGCAACGGTACCCGATGTGCAGGCAGAACCTGTGCTGATGCAAAGAGGATGCACGTTTGTCACCAGCATATCGGCAGGGACATCTTCAAAAGTGATGCTACTTGTACCGGGCAATCTTTCTGTTTGTGACGCGTTTACTACAGTGTCGTCTATCTTGCACAACTGCTTCTCAAGCTCCTGGCGAAGCGTTGAGATCCTGAGCGAATCCTCGTCTGTTCTGGCTCTTGACAGATCACATGCAACACCCATGCCCACGATCGCTGGAACATTTAGCGTACCAGAACGCAGCCCGCCCTCTTGTCCACCCCCAACCAAAATTGGGTCTAGGGCCTTCCCTAACCCACTTCTGACATAGAGAGCACCGACTCCTTTGGGACCGTAAGCCTTGTGTCCGCTGAATGAGGCAAAGTCCAGGCCGAGCTCGCTTACAGAAAAAGCCACCTTGCCCAGAACCTGCGCGGCATCACAATGTACGAGAGCGCCTTTTCCTCGTGCCATTGCCGACACTATATCGAGCGGTTGTATCACTCCAGTCTCGTTATTCGCTGCATGAACAGACACCAGCAAGACATCATCTCGAATCTGTTCGCGCAGCACATCAATCTTCAGTCGCCCAGCTTCGTCAACCGGAATCGTTTCGACGACGAGACCTCGCGCCTTCAGCTTCTCGGATACGCTCAGCACCGATTTGTGCTCGGTTGCGCTAACCAACACCCGATTCCGAGGGCATACTTGTCGTTCCGACAGCCCAAGCAAAACGGCATTATTGGCTTCTGTTGCCCCGCCGGTGAAAACAATTTCCGTTGCGTCACAGCCAACTGCATCGGCCACACGGCTCCTTGCTGTCTCCACATGCCGCGAGGCCTCTCTTCCCATCAAATGCGGACTCGCAGGATTCCCATAAGTGGTGCCAAAAAAAGGCAGCATTGCCTGCACTACTTCTGGAGCACACGGGGTCGTGGCATTGTGGTCAAGATAGATCATTTGTTCCTTGGCCTGGGCCGGCATTGCAGCTACGACAACAGCTGGCAATCAAGCGAGGACTCATATTGACGATACTCTGCGTCAAGCTGGTATAGTTGGTTCCAGATCAGTTGACGAAGCTGGATCGCAGGTTTGACACAGTTTTGCCAGAACTGCTGATCCGAGACAGTCATGTCTGGGAAAAGAATCTTCATCAGCCCGCTCGCCGCGGAAACAATTGCTTCTTCATTCCGGCGGTAAGGTTTGTCTCCCCCCAGTCGTATCCGACGCGCACAATACTGATCTGTGGCGAGATCGTCGCGCATCGCGACCAATACGTCTCCAAAGAAGTCAGATTTCAGGCCCACACCTTTCGCAAAAGACTGAGTACTGAGCTTAGGGAGACGCCAGCCTGGAATCATGCCTCGCAGCCGATCAAGAAATGCCGTTTCCTGCATGAAAGTAGGAAGTTCCTTAACGATTGGATCAACAGCAGGCCGCTGCTCTGAATCCAGTGTGATGTTGGCCAGCAACACGAGACCGCAATTACTGGACGTCTCATGCAAACCTGCTCGGGTTATCTTGCCGTTTGCCAGATACCCCTTGAGGCCGCCGATAATTTCTTCAGGCTTATCAAATTTCAGTGTTTGAACCTCGTCAAGGACGACCACCGCAAACCGTGCGAGCAGGCCCCATTGTCCGGTGCTATTATTGACGAATAGCACGGCAGGAGAAACGTTGCCACCGCTGATCAGTCGCACTTTGGGACTTACATTCTCAAAGACATAGCTCTTACCAGTGCCTTTCGGCGCTAACTCGACCAGTGTCATGTTCTTCTGGGTCAGAGCAATAAGCCGACAAAGAAGGAGCAACTGCTGTTCCTCCGTAAAGGCCGACGGGTTATACCCCATCGACGCGATCATCAGTGATCTCCACTCCTCCAGTGAAAACTCTGATCTGGCTTCCTTATACATCTTGAGGTTGACGGAAGCCTGCATCGGTCGGATACCGACTATTGCCACACCATCCGGGGTGTTAGTCAATTCGACGACCCCCCACATTCCCTCTCTGAGAAGACGTGGATGGAGCTTGACTAGATCGTCAGGAATGAGTGCGTCATCAATGCCCAGCAAGCCGAGCTTCCCTATCTGCTCCTGTCGTGTTCTCTTCAGTATGACTTCTACCTGGACAGGATTAAGGAGCTTCACCGTCTCGCCCCGAAGAAGCCGCGACTTGACAGCGTTCTGGTCCTCGGGCCCCGGAATGTTTCGTACGGCCCAGTCCTGGACCTTTGTTGCTTCATCATGTGTGATAGGGCCAATGCCGGGCACCACTGATTCAAGAACCCACTCGGCAACGTAAGCAGGGATGCCTCGCTTCTGCAGCTGGCTCATGGGAAGTCTGCGCTTATCGATTGCCAATGTGCCAAAGACGCGACGCACCTTCTCATCCATGGCTGCTTCCGCGATCACATTGCTTTGAATCGGCATGATGCTCTCAGTCATGTTAAGTCACCCAGAATGTCTGCATCTTGGACGTAAAAACCTTCGCTGTCCAACACCACTTCGGTCTCAATGCGGATCTCAGGGCCGGCAGGAGGTCGGATACCTATCCATGCTCTTGCGGATATAGCATTTGGTTTTGCTGGCCAGTCTGCTACAGAAATAACATATTCCCTTTTGGTTAAAGGTGCTATTTCGTGATCGAGTTCAAAATGTCGCGGCTGAGCCGTCCCGAACGCGATCTCCAGCCACGTCGCCTGAAGACTAATCTGAGAGGAATTGGTGACCGCAACAGTAAGTCTTCCCTCAGCTCCCTCCCTCGCTTTGCCTGTTATCTTGGCAACGGCATTGGGGCCTTCAACATCACGGAGTAACTCTATCCAGGGGACAATGACCTCTTCTGGAAAGAGCCCCCCATGCGCAAACTGCTCTGTGCCCGACTTGCCATCACTCATGAAGAACGACTTCTCTGACAAGACAATCGCGCAGTCGCCTTCATTTGAAATGCCGAACAGAGGACCATCGAGATATGCTATCTGTTGCTCCTCTTCTATGCTCACGCCTGAAGGCGGCAATGCCCTACTGGATCTACCCCAGGCCGCCCTTTGGTGGGCAGTCATGCCCAAAGGGATCGGACATGCACGTTCGCTGCTTTGAAAAAGCCGACCGTGATCCGTCGTAACAATGATCTTAAGCTTTAGATGGGATGGCACTTGCTTGGTAGCAGCGAGGATTCTCTCTGCACAGGTCCGAAGTACGCCTTCGACTCGCTGAAGGAGAACGTGACGATCAGCCTTGGCATGATACGTTTGGTCAGGCTCGGCAAGTGTCCAAACAAACACTCGGCCCGCAACGGCTTGCTCCAGTTCAGCGGTCGGATCTCTCCCCTCAGAAAGTATCTTCACATTGTTTGGAATACGGGCAGCAGAAGAGTCGCGAGGGGCGCACCCGCGAACGAGAGCTGGCTTACATACCTCTGTGACCGTAGGAATTGGGGAGAATACTAGATCATCAACAGATGCCGTGAGCCTTGTGTGTTGTTGGCGCAAATGGCGCAGAAGTGTGGCACCATCAGTGGCCTGAAGACCATCCAATATCACAAGCAGAACCACATTGTCCTCGCATTGCGCAGGAACTAGTGCGGCTTTGAAATATGCAATACAGTCATCCCCCCGGGCAATTGCGCGAGGGTAGAAGCCCAAGTACCACGATGCGAACTGCCGGCAGAGGGTATCGGCGCTGGACCTTCCCGCAACGTTCTCACCGCGAACAAGCCATTGGCGAAATGGCAAGTACTCCTTCTTAAACCATTTCTTGATAGCACCAGGATCCACCGGAGGCTCCGCTGGAACTGGAGGTGGTAAGATCTGCTGTAAGGCGAAGAAGGCATTGGGAAGAATATAGTCGCTAAGTTCAGTAAGTGCTTTCTCCGACAACTCCGAAGGATTTTGGTGGTAATACTGACAAGTGAGTTCAGCAGCCCTTTCAGTCATGCATAACGGCAAAGGACGTTGCCGAATTTCTCCGAAGTAGCGTCCCCTAGTATCAATGATCCTTGGCAGCCACTTCTGGGCTGCTGCATCTGCATGCCTTTGAGGAACCGGCAGTGGAAAGACAGGCAGCACCATTTCTATGTCTGAGTACCCCAACCACGCCGACAACAGTTCACGTGCCCGCTGCGCATCGTCAGCACTATACAACATCGCTTCTGGTCCGGCAACCTCGCTTCGCCACCGCATCGCCCAACCCCTCAATATAGGATGGTACTGAACTGGCGGAGCATTTTCGTCTAACCACAGAAGCCATTCAGCGGCATGGCTGATGTCAGGATACCTTCTCCACATTTGAGACGGAAACATTATTTCTGTAATGCGCTGTAGTGTAAGTGGACGAGCCTGCAGTCGTAGCTCCCCATGGTGTTCGGATAGGACCCTCGCCTGCTCACGCGATAAGTCTGGGCAGGCCAGTAACAACTCGTCCACCAATGACGTTAATCGTTGAACCCGCCAGCCGCGCGCCTGCCATATAGCCCCCGCCCATTCGCACAGATGCTCGCCACACACCAGAACGGGTGACTTTCCTTCAGACAGAGCCTGCAGAAAATCGAGCTCCGTCTCAATACGCCTACAGCCAGGTACAGGATTTGCCTCGCCATGAATATCCAGCAGAAGTTCTCGCATCTCTAATTCCTCTTGCCATCAGTTACTAGAGCATGGAGATCTTCAAGTAGACGAGTTCGCAATTCCACGTCAGTGAGCTTCTGGAATAGGTCAACGATCCGCTCAACGGTACCATTCTCAAAGGTCTTTGTTGCTTCCACGACTAATTCAC
Source organism: Planctomycetaceae bacterium (assembly GCA_021371965.1). The sequence continues at coordinate 80,063 of JAJFVE010000155.1, read as the reverse complement.
TCAGTAATTGATGCTTATTTTCCAAGAGGAACTCAGGGGGATGGGCCAGTTCTTCAAGAAGTCGTTCGAGTTCCAGTCCCTTCTTCTGCTTGGCCTGCTCCTGCTTTGTCGACAGCCAGGCGTCCGCTTTCTTTTCAAGCTCTCCTGCCAACACATTCAGTTTCTGCCTGGCAGCATCCATTTGCTTCTTTTGCCCCTCACCAGCAATGTCAGAGTATTCCTGCTCAATCGAATTGATACGTGCAACAACTGCAGCTTGCTGCCCTCGCGTACTGAAAGAGCCGGACACGGCAGTTGTGAGATCTTGATAAAATCTCACCAGCCTTCCACACTGATCGAGCGCGGACGCCATTGTCTTACCTTCAGGCGATTCTTCGAACAACACGGCCTTAGAAACTATCGCAGTCTGGAGCTTCGTAACCTCCTGTTGGTTGGCAGCTTTCCTGATCCTCTCAGGCAGCTCCGCCACAAATGCAAGGAGCCCATCTATAGCCTTCTCCAAGGCCAGCTTCTTTGATGACTGAAGAGCTTTCGCGTCACCAGTAATACACTCGGCAGCCTTCACCGTCTCCAGACCGGTACGAAGCTGTATTAGAGATCCTGTCGTTTGAACGGCTTTCAGTGCAGCAACTGATTCGGCATCCTTTCGTCTAGCTTCCGCGTCCGCCTCGGCCTGGCATTGAGCCTTCTTTGCCTTTGCGATCAATGTCTCCAAGGCAACAATGTTGTCTTCGGAGAGAAACTCGGGCGGATTACCCAGGTCATGGACCAGTTGTTCCAACCCTTTTGTGTCGCTCAGCCGCCCCTGGGCCTTCTTTAACCATTCCTCCGCCTCTTTTGTTGCCTTCGCAAGATGCGATTTCAGTTTCTTCTCTGCGGCCTCAATCCTGGAGAGCTGGCGTGGCCCCATACTCTCGGCATATGTGTTAGCCATAGCTTTGAGGCTGTCGGCCACCTCTTCATATTCCTTCCGTGTTCGAAAAGCAGTAACACCTAGGCGGCTAACATCTGTGAAGAAAGCATGTATGCGGGAACATCTTTCAAGAGCCGAGTCAATTTGGGCAGACTCCGTAGACTCAGAAAAATAGAATTTGTGGGAAGCAATAGCTTGCTGCGTCTTTGCCAGATCACTCTCCGACACTATCGCATCAAGTGAAGCTGGTAGGCCTGCCAGATACTCGTTGAGTCGATTGATCGCTCCCTCAATAAGAGAAAGCTTTGTTGTCTGTACTTTTCTGGCCTCTTCCGAACAACACTGGGCCTCTCGAATCGAAGTGAGCTTATTACACAAGCTCTTTAAGGAGCCTTCGGCGGTCATTGCCTGCAAAGAAGCGATAATCTTTCCATCTTTCTGCTTCGCCTCAAGCTCAGCCTTGCCTGCTTCAAGAGCAGCAAGTGCCTCTTCAACTTGATGTCGCAGTCCCACATATTCTCGTAACGGCACCAAGGCAGCCTTCAACTTATCCGACTGCTTTACATAGAAGATAATGTCTTTCAGTTTCATGTTCTCATTGCAGAGTGATGTGACAACGCTTGACAGTTTATTGTCCAGTTGCTCACGGATCCTGGGAATTGCAGGCTGATCCGGTTTGACCCTCGTTGAAGGCGGAACATCCGCAAGTTTCTTCTGCAACCTGATGATCCCAGCCACGTCATTTTCCCGAATTGCTTGAGAGCCAATGTCACCAACGTCTGCGTCGTACTTGTCCGCCTCTCGGAGAGAATCATTGATGATTCGAAGTGCCTCCTCTGCTTTCGCTCGCGCAGCGGCATCCTCGTTCCGGTCGTCACCAAGAAACTCCGTTAATCGGGTTGCCGCATCCCTTGCCTCTGCCCGTGAATAGGGCTGGCCTGAAAGAGTCTTGCATCGATCTACTATCTCCGCGATTTGTTTCAGAGCGCCCTGACGATCTTTTCGGCCAATGTACAAGTTCCCGCCCAACAGAAGCTCCAGCAACCCTTGCGGAGATGCTCGTGGGGCATCGACATAGGCGACTATTAAATCGTCTACAGTGCTTTGGACTCCACCAATGCTTAATGACAGATCATGACGATGGTAACCATACCATGAGCAGAAAAGGAGCGAGATAACATTTTCATCATATCCATACGGTAACGATATAAGCTTCAGGATCGCTGCCTTGATTCCAATTTCAGCACCGTTTGCAACGATAGTCTGGTCAATTACCGACCACGCCCTCTTTATCCTCTCGTTCTGAGGCTCTCTGATTCTTTTGTCAGAGGATAAGAGACACCAAGAAGCTGCCGGGCCACTCAGGAGAAATTTCTCTACCAAGCTTCTAGCGACGGCATTTCCTTCATACTTGCCTGAATAGACTTCATTCTTGAGTAGTAGGCCACAGACATACATGGTGGCCCTCTTAAGATTTGGCACTCGCTTCTTGTACGCGGTGAAGAATGACGGCGGCGCACTAGAGTATGCCAAATGATATAGGGAAGACATCAAGGACGGCACATCACAAAGGGGGTTTGCGCTAACGGCGGCGGCATAAGGCTGCGGAACCACATAGCGCCTTCTTGACTGGAGCAGCCGAGTCTCCTGGCGGATTCTATCTATCGTCTGTTCCTTGACAGTTTGGACAATGTTTGAGCCAAAATGGGTAATCTGCGCTGCTGGCAGCGCCCGCAACACCACATGTTTGCGGAGCACATTTATCAGGTTCGGTGTTGGCATCAAAGGCTGCATCAGAGCCACTGGCTTGGGATGAGTCCCCAATGCTGAAAGCAATCCGGCGCCTTCCGAGGCAAACCAATTCATATCGGCGTCATTCTTAGCTATTAGCCAAATGATACATCCAGGACACGACGCCGCAAGTTCAGCAATATTGGAACTGGTAGCATGTTCTCTTGGCAAATAACGCTGGGGTGCCGCCCAATCATCCATGTGGCCCCAATTCACGGTCACGGTAGCGTCCGGCAAACCAAGTTCCGAAGCCTGCTGATTTATAGCTCCCCAGTCCCCCCAACTCATCTCGCTGCCGGCTAAAGCCCGATTAACATGTTCGGTCAGCAGGCGTGCGCCGCCTCCAAGTGGCCAGAAACAATACTTGTTCATTGCAGGCACATGCTCAATAACCGTCGACTCCGAAAGCGAGTTAAGGGCCGCTTTCACGCATGACTCTGAAAGACCGGTCATATGCATTAGTGCCTTGACAAAAGATGGCTCTTTTGAGGGCATTCTCGCGATGACGTGCAAGAGCATTGCCTTGAGAACCTGCCGCTCATCCGACGTCAAATCACCGCTCTTCTGTCGGAGAGCTTCTTGATACTGTTTCCATTCATCATCAGCTAGCTGCCTTTCAAACCAATCTACCAATGCAACCGCACGGACCCATGAAGGTGTACTGCCCGCAACCACCGGCGAATCTGCTAATGAGGTGACTTTGTTCAATACAAACCCCAGAACAGACCTAGGGTTAGAGCTTTCCAACAGTTCAATGTTGCATAGCAGAGAGGTAGTTATGGGATGAAGTGGAAAGGCCCCGAAGGTTACAATTTCTTGAAAGTGTTCGCTGCTCCAATGCAATTCACCTTCATATCTTGCCGCAAAAATCTGAAGCGAGTCGTCAGTCGCATCTTCTACAGCAGGCCAGGCATTTCCTGCATCAAATGCGGCTCTTAACTTGTCCGTCTCTTGATATAGATAAGAGTCCAGCACCGATTCCATCGTTGTGTACAGGTGAAACCGAAAGGGCCTAGGAAGTCGCTGCAGTTCTACCAACATCCCAGATCTGACGTGATCGTTCGGGCAATCCTGCAATACGCTGTGCATGGTTGCATCTGGGTCACTTTGCCCGAAAGCAACAAAGACAACTTTGCCCTTACGATTATAGACGCCATTCAGAAGATCTTGAAGGGGAGTATTGGGGGTAGTTCTCATGGTGTAGCTGCGGATAAACGCGCTAAACTCGTCAAACAGTATTAGCAGCCCACTAAACGGCTTGTCATCCTCAGAGCCGCAGAACCTATCAGCCGCCCATTCAACTGCTTGAGCCAAGCTCACTTGTCCGCCCCAATCAGGCATGACTCCACGAAGATGTGTGCATAGTTTTCTGGCAACATCGTATAGAGATGCGCTCTGCCCCACAAGGCTGGCAACGAACCCGGGGAGATCTCCTAGTCCATTCGTTTTCAGAAAGGCATCCGCCTTGTGCCGCTCCTCTTGCGAAAGACTTTGAAAGAACTGAATTGCTCCGGTGGTCCAGAAAGGAAAACCTTCATCACTCGTCTCGGGCTCATTATTGAGTGCCTTCCGGAGGGCATTTAGGAACAGTTGCGAAAGGTCGTTCGGAAGGGTGCCATCAAGACAGATGACTAATTGGCGCTTTCGGCCGCACTTAAAGTCCAAGTAGGACTGAGCCTCTGGTTGCTCCTGATACGCATTCCTGATGCTCTTCGTAAGAGCAGTTATCTCTGCCGACTCGGCCTTCTTCCCAAAGAAGTTAGCCAAGGCTAAAGCCAGATGGCTTTTGCCATGACCATATGTAGCAATGACAACGTATCTGTTTTCTGGGGGAGGCAATATGAATGCTTGCTTGATCAAATAAAGCAAGTCTGTTGGGGATTTCCGTTCCCCTGCAGGAGGCCTGGTAAACATATACTTCTGGACAAGCAGAAGATTGTTTCTTCTGCTATCTGAGTCTGCCTCGGAGTACCATCGCAGTTGTACGTCTGGGTGAAACTCCCCGTTCGCGTTTGCCCGTATTGTGTCCTTGATCTGCATAAAAAGCCCCTTCATCAATTAGTCCACGCTGCAACTCGCCCGCCTCTTTCCCATTCGGCGCGAATAGATGATTCCTGAAGGACAAGAACTCCATCCATGTGATTTGGTATCGTGAACACTAACCCTTTTGGTCTATAGGGATAATCCTGTAATAGTCGCCTCCACATCTCGCGACGTTCGATCGAGGCCAGCTTCATTGCTGGGACATCAATACCGGAGATAAGAACACAATCCATTCCCGCATTGCTGAACGCAAGACTATCGAGTACCTCGAAGAGCCCGCTAAGACTGAGATTCAAGAAGTTTCCGTGGGGCGGAATCCGCTGGATCAGCAGCGGAACGATGTCAGCGTACTGTATGTCTAGTTGGGCGGCAATTAGTTCCTCTTGACCGAACATGTCAGCCGGAAGCAATATGACGCCGGTTTTGCTTCTGAACGACGCGGCACGGAGCAGTCTCACTAACTCCCTAGCATCAATCATATATCTTGTCCACAAACTGCGAAAAGTTTGACCAGTTACGGTTGAGCTGAAATGGCGGTGTCCTACGCTGCACAGTTGCAAAGCCAGCTGCCTGCAATTCGCCTAAGGCTTTATTAATCGCACCAGATCCCATAAATAGAATTGAACCAGGGCCTCCAGCTTCCGACACGCGATTCAGGTTGACTCCCGGTACTTCACCCCAATTGGCGATCCAATAGTCCGCCAATATGAACGCAAACGTCCATAGTGAAGGACAACTGGGCTCCTTCACCAAATATCGACCAGCTTCGAGCGGTTCTAGCATGCCAAGCGGGCCCAATGCATCAGACTTTGCATATGTTCCAAGCAGCACTGTAGCGGTTTGAAGAGCAGTCTGTTGGGAGATTGTGCCCTCAGTAGCACGGACTTCTTCAGCTATATGCTCACTGATCTGACGGCGATCAATCTCATCGCCTGGTCGAAAAAACTTCGCTATCGTGCTGAACCAAAACGCGGGGCCGATGCCGTGGGGACAACACAGATAGTAGTGCATAACCCAGCAACTCGCAGTGCTCTGCAAACCGGGATCCTTGTCACACAGAATTCTTCCAAAAGGTTTCAAGCGTTCCTGTTCGTCCACAACTCCCGTTGCGACAGCGTATCGGCGCATGGAAGATATGTAGACTGGGCCTAGTGTGGTTTCGGCCGTGATCAAGTTGAAATTAAGGACTCTCCCCGGCACACTCTCATCCTGATGCTCTCGTACGAGTCGAATGATGTCGGCAACAGCCGGCCGAGAAAGTGTGAATGTTCTATGAAAGCTTGGTCCTAGCTTGTCCATTTCAATTCCGTGCTTACAAATGACACACCAGACAACCTCCTGAACCGGAATCGGTCTCATCACCAAACACGTCAGACAAGGACGAATTGGGTGACACCGAACGTTCACGTTCAAGGCGTCGTTGGTATTGCTCCTTTATGCGTTCTATACGGTCTGGTTTGGCCAGATCGGCCAGACTTTCATTTTGTATCCACGTGTATCTCTCGCCGGTAACCGGATCGGTCTTCTCGTAGCCCAGAGACGCTTGGTAAAGCTCAGGGTGGGTTTCCAGAAGTCCGACCCATTCCCGCCTCTGTTGGAAGAAACAGAAATAGCACCCGGAGCGAGATCTCCATTGGTAATAGCTTGGTATGCCCAACCCACTTTCCTGCAGAATACGAAGCACGTCTTGTTTACGGATGTTATCTTCCACGAAAGGAAATCGAGCTTTGATATTCGGTTTGGTCGATATGTAACCTCTTCGATGTGGTTCGTCGGCACGAATACCAACGTAGCTTGTGACAATGTCATCGCCTACATATTTCTCAAAGGGCTTGATCTTGAGATAGTCCGTGCACCACCGGGCTTGCGGAGAAGGAAGATAACCTCGCCTGATTGTCAGTAGCGCATCGAAACCTAAACCTTCCTCATGCTTGAGCCGCCGGATAGGCTGGCCCAGGAATGCCTCCAGTTTGCCCAAGTACTCGTATGTTTCGGGCAATTCCTTCTCGGTATCACAGAAGACGTATTCCATAGCCGGAACACGGTTCTTCATGTATATAGCCAAGGCAGAGCTATCCTTGCCGCCTGATAGCGACAAAATGTGTCTTTCACCTTTAGAACTACTCACCAGCGTCCTCGTTTCTTTTCGTTCAGAAGAACAGCCAGAGCTGCTTTCACAGCATCACCAGACACATCGCTATTTGATTCCAGGACAGATCGAAGGCGGTGGACAAGTTCCTGCGCCTGCTTGCGATGAGCAGGCGCAAGTGCATCCATTGGGTGCGCAGCCGTTGGACGCACAGCGGAAACGGTCTCCAATAGCAGATCTCCCAACACTCTCGCACTAGATGGAAAACGCTCCGCGTCACTGTCTGTCCACATTTGGGGTGGACGGTTTGCCACGAAAGCCAGAACCGACTCGACTCCGGTCTGATCTGCTGTTGCTTGTACAATTCGACGGACAAAGGGAAGTAGCACAGGATTAGTCAGCCCTGCTTCCATCGATCCTGCCAATTCACGCAATCGCGGCCAAGACGACATCCCCGCTGGTAGACCACAGGTTTCCAAAAGAGTATCTCTGGCCTTGTCGATCATGACATGCGTGCACCGCGACCATTCCTGCAATGAGCAATTCAACGCGTCAAAAAATGCTTCGGTCTGGCCCTGACGCGGTTTCTCAACACCAAAAGCTGCCAGATCGAGTGATTCTGGCACTTCGACGAAAAGGAACTTCTCGGGAGACTTCGCGTTGGCGAAGGCGGTCCGTAACGAAAGGGTTGCTGGCGAAAGCGACATTGTGCTGGTGGCGAACTCCGGAAAGCTCTTCACCATTCGGAACAAACCTCTTACCACAGCGACAGTCGCTGGCGGCGTTCCCAAGGCGTTTGCGATCCGTTCAACTACGGCAGATCGGGCACCGGTGATCCGGCATCCTCCTATCGCATATAGCTCTGGCCGTTTCATCAGGACTTCAAAATCGTTGATGCTGGGCTCAGGAACAAATGTCCCCTCTCTATACAACGTAACTTCGTTCTCGTGGACAGCCATGAACGCGCTGAGCAACACAGGGTGAAGTCCATCGGGAAGCCCAAAAGGAGGCAATGCGATAGCCTGAAAGACTTCGCGGACAGATGTGGGGCAGGGTTGGGCACCAAAGACAATCTCACTCAGACGCTCCCACGTTGGCTTTAGATTGCCAGGGTCTTTCGCTGACGGCGAACAGAATCTCCAAGCCCCATCGGCACCACGCCTATGCAGCCCGGTCGCCTTCAACACCGACTCATACATACTGCGTTCAGGAGGGTAGCCTTGGAGCCCCAGCAATTCCAAGCCCGCGCTGCTGAACATGAGGTCAATAAGGTTCCGACGTGCCGCGGCAGCAGCAGAGGACAGAACACGGCGGGCAATGAGTTCGTTACGGATCCTTGGACTCTTGGGATATAGTTGCTCGCACACATCCGACAAAAGTTGTGTCACATCTGTCGTTCGGCGAACGGCGTGCTTCTTGCCCCGGTAATACCACAAACAAAGGCAGCCTTCTGGCTCATCCCGGGGGTCCAACAAGCGACCGAGGCCCTTCATAAGCAACTGACGCGTGTCGGTGATACGCATGGCTAGTTCGCGACGTGCAACTCGATCATCGCGAAGCTCTGGCGTGTTATCCCATGCCCACTGTAAAGCGGCCAATTCGCCAAGCGTTGAGCGGATCTCGCCAATCTTCTGTGGCAAGGCAAACAGTACATCCATCTTGGCGCCATCCCCCTTGGCCGCATACTCCTGAAACTCGTCAAAATGTTTACCTGACGGCGACATACAGACGAGAATCAGTCCGCTGGAATCGGTACTTCGAGCAGCTTGCTGCTGAAGGTTGCCCGGCTCATCTATATACCTGACTTCGAAGTAGCGGAGGATACCAGTCTCAAAGCTATGCCGCCTGGCAACGATGGGACGGGCGGGAAGATATCGCTGAATCGCATCCGCTAGTTGGAGGGTAGCGCGGGTCTTGCGATGGCCCTCGCCAATCCTTTCCTCCACGTCTACGTCACTGCCTTCCCAAATGCGGTATGTCTCATTGAACTTTCGAAAGGTGATAACTGATTTTTGAGAGAGTGCGTGCAGCCTGTTCTCGACCTCGGGCGATCCATTCTCTGCAATACTGGCGACAATCGCGGCCTTTGTTGCACCCAAGTGTGAGAAAGTGCCCAAGGCGCCCAAGACCCCTATTGCTTTGACCAGGCTGGTATCGAGATCCGTCAGGCCATCAACGCGCTCCAAGACGTCTTCCGCTTCCAGCCACCTCTTGGCATGTGGCTGCCTGAACAGCCCTGCACCGAAATTGGCAGTGAAATAGTCAAAGAGATTCGGGAGGCGCAAGAAAGATGGCTCTTTCTGACCGCGGCCGTGGGCACGAAGGAAATCTTGGAAGCCTTTGGGCTCGTGGCTGCCGAGATATGAAAAAAGGCTTCGTTCATTCTGTGCGAAGCGGTGAAAGAGATGCGGCAGCGCAACCAGAGTAGACGGATGGAATGGATAGGCTCGTATACAAATGTCCAGAAACTCGCTGCGTCTCATGCTGGGCGGGCATATGCCGGCAGCGACCGCGTGCTCCGCCTGCCTAGTGGCCGCACTGCGAATGTGCGGAGGAATATCGCCACTTTTCCATTTAATGGCAGCGGCAATCATTCTGAGAACTTGCTCGGGAGGTTCAAGAAAAGCCACGTCTTGGAATCGGCCCTGAATCTTTGACCATTCCGTCCGCGAGACAGAGTCCAGATACCTGCCGTATTCCTCAAAGGACTGATGCAAGATACCAAGCACTAACAGAGGGGTATCACCGCTTCGGCTTGCATATTCAGCGAGTTCCTGGAGCACAAAAACATCGCCCTTTTGGGGAGCATGTGCTGCAAACTCGAAGAGCTTGCCCAGCTCGTCAATCACGAGCAACACGCCTTTGTGACCCCGCCGAGAAACCAGTGCCGATAAATCAGCAATGCAGGCTACGACTTGGCGACTATCAACCGAAAGCCCCTTCTGAGCCGCTTTGATCAGAGCACTTGCTTTCGTGGTAATCTGATCCGTCCCGCGCTTGCCCAATCGCGAACATGCAGCCAGCACAGCTTCTAGTAAGCACACACATGCAGGGGCTCGCCGCGCCGTGAGCAGTACAGGGAATAACAGCTTATCTCCATTACGGCAGGCTCGGAAGCTTGACAATCGCCTTGCACGCAGAGGATCGACCTCCTCCAATTTGTGCAACGCACTTCTGGCCGAATGCGAATAGTCGCAGAAGAGACGGCTGGCAAAGACGCCAAAAGCGGACTTACCTGCGCCGTAGGGCCCAGTGATTGTCCACGAACGGTGCGGCGATCGTTTCTCCAATCCCTCAGTCAGTTGCTGCAATACCTGACGGGCCGTTGGTGTGACTATGTAGCCATTGGAATTATCGTTTGCGGAGTCCTTCTCCAGATTCACAGACCGGAGAAATCGTCCAACGATCTCGATGTGATCAACCAGGTTGTTTCTGTCGGCTGTCACTCTCGCCCTCTCAAGCCGTAATGATGCTGCAGCAAAGAAAAGACATTCAGAGGCTTTCGTCTGTAGATCTGCTTCAGGCCGGCTGTCTCATCCACAAGCAAATCATGAGTCATCTCCTCGATCTCTTCCACATATTCCAGCAGCGTGTTCTCATCGAGCTTGAATATCTGGCCCGGGCTGTCGTTCCCATACAGGCACTCTTGAATACTCAGCGTGTTGGCATCTCTCTGCACGCGCACAAAATACTCTTCGATGGCAAAGGCAACGACCGCCGCAGGAAGCGATGGCTTCGGCCCAATTGAGAACCGATATAGCTCGCCGTCCGGACATAGTTGGATGAGGTTGAGGGCCAGGAAGGGGCAGTCAAAAGAATCCTCGGCAAGATTCTTCTTCGAATGGCCGTTCATTGCGACATAGGTTCTGATGAAGCAATCGACGTCGCGACCTATCGAACTCTCGTTGACCTTGAGGGACTGTCTTGTCGCAAAAGAGAGGACATAATCGACCAGTTCTCGCCTGGAGAAATCTGGTCTGAAGAACTCACCAAACACCAACTGCCAAGTCGTGCCAATTCGCGGGTTTGTGGCAAGAAGCCAGTGTATCAACCAGAGAGAAGCATCGTCTTCCAGGAAAGGGTCCCACTTCAGCAAGAGTTGTTTGCCCATTTCGGAAACGCGGTTTCCTGGATTCTTGGCACTGGCCGCCTCGTCAATCAACTGCGTCACAGTGCACCAATGCTTTATGCTCTCGACCATGTTCTTGCCGACGCCGAGACGAACAATAGCATCCTCCAGTGCAAAAATCGTCGGACACTCCTCCACCGCTCTGACTCCTTTTTCAAGCCAGCCGTAGCGGAAAGGAAAGGTCTGGTGTCCAGAGAATTTATACCTACGGGATGGATTCGCGCAATCTGCCAATTGCTTTATCCTTCACCAAGCTATGAATAACCCAGCCAATCGCCCACCAGTCGCGATTGTCTTCTGGCCATACCAATAAACCCAACTGCGCCAATGGGTTGCGGGCACAACTAAAGCTATTGCATGATGAACATGCCGCCCCATCGTCTGCAGGCATCAATTTGAACCATCCCCGGTCACAAATCAAGGAACTTCCAAAATGGCGCCTGAAGTCGTCGGGTACATATCGCCATTGTCGCGGGCCACCGTGACAGATATGGTCATAGCTGGACGGATTTCTGTCGGATTTCTTGTGGCCATGAAGCGGGCAGTACTGCGGCTTACGCCATCGGCTTTCGATGGACTACCCCAGATGTGCGCCGCCCCAGACCGTCAAGACCAGATGAACATCTCCCTCTCCGCCCCGCTGGAAGGTGTAGTCCCACTGAAGCGCGCCGGTGGCAGTGTTAATTTGGAATCTGAACATCGAATTGAGGAACTCGCCGCCTCCGTTGTACTCGAAGACCGACCTCCATTCGTCGTCGCTGACATTGTTGCCGCAAAAGAACGGGCAAGCCAGGTCATAAAACGGAACGCTGGAACTCGACGGCCAGCCGTAGCCGCTGCTACCCATCGGCCCCATTGGCTCCCCGACAAGAAACGCGACCTCGGGCGTGGTCGGGTTGTAGCCGTCGATATAGCTGAAGACCCACATATGGACAAGGTTGTCCTGCATTCGCCAGTCGCGCGAGTCGATAACCTTCGTGCCGCTGCCGGAGGCCGTGAGATCAAGCCGCGAGGATACGACTACGCCGCTGGCGCTGCTGGCGTCGGTCGCCTCAGCAGTCGTGCCGGCAATGCGCACTACGCTCCAGGCCGTACCGGACGTGGCGGCGGCGTAGAGGATCTGTGCCGCCCCCGACTCAGCCGTGGTCAAATACCCCGTCTGGCCGGCGGTGATGTCGGCATACTTGTGATCGGCGCTGACGACGTTCAACTGCACGGCGCAGAGGCCGGAGATATATGCCCTGGCCAGATCACCACTGGCCACAGGCTCAGCCAAAACTGTGAACTTACCTTCATGGCCGGATGCTGGCGTCGAACCCTTGAGCACGACACGGTTTTGGAAGCCCTCCAGATCATCGATGGGCGTGAACACCACGCCGTCGATGCCCAGCACGTCGTAGCGGCTGCGATCCCCGCCGCTGTCGTTGCGGATAAGGACGAGCCCGCTGTCGCTGCCCGAGGCCACGCCAGCGCCCTGATCGTGGCGGCGCGAAAGATAATCCTGGGCAGCATCGACGAACGTGTTGAACGTCCCGGCGGAGATCGCCAGCGGATCGCCAGGCTTAACCTTTTGCAACGTGCCGCTCATGTGCCGATCCCCAGCAGCGCAAGATTGCCTTCGTCATAAACCTTCTCGACGTAGACCGCCTGCGGCTTCTTGACGATGGTCTTGGCGTTGGCATCCTCTGCATCAACGTACCGCACCCACAGATACTCCCAGCCCTTCTTGTCGATGTTCGTGATGTCGCCGATGGTCAGGCCGGTCTTGTTGGGGCTGGCGGCGAACTTATAGGTGATCTCCCAGTCCTCGGCGCCACGCTTGGAACCTGATGCTCCCAGGAACAGACACTCCCCGGCAGCGAGGCCTTTGAAGAGGGCGCTATTGGTCTTGCCGGTCAGCGTGAACAGCGTGACCTTGTAAGCCGCCGTGACGGCCGAGTCTGCCAGGTAGTGCGTCTCGGAGAAGTTGTAGACGGGCACCGTGATATCCACACCGTCAACGTTCTCGTGACTGACACCGACGGCGCCCTTGAAGTCGGGGGCCACTTTGCCGGCTGGAGCGTACTTGTGAATCGTCGAGATGGACTGTGTGATGTGCTGCGTGCCGCCGCCGGTGTCGAAACTGAAGGCCGATTCCCCTACCTCTGCCGGCTGGCGAACGCCGTACCGCACGGTGACGGTCCACCTGCCATTGAATGTCGCCGTGTCCGCCCACTCGGGGTCCAGGCTGATCGACTGGCGCGTCAGGCCCTGGTAGGTATCGGCGGTATTGCCCTCGACGTGGGCTTTGGCCACGGTATCGTTGTCGGTGCCGGCCAGGATATATACCAGTTCCACCGAGGCGTTATCGCCGGTGGTCCACTTGCGGCTCTCGGGTTTTTCAGCGAAGGTAATCATCCAAAGGCCGCCCGGTTGTTCTTCACGTCGGCGCGCAGGTTCTTGAGTTCCTTGAGCTGCCCTTCATTGATCTGGGCCAGGCGGTCATCGGCTTTGCCGACCTGCAGGCCCAGCATGGAGGCAGCGTTGAAGGTGCCGGCGACGTCGATGGTGCGCTTGGCGCCGTCCAGGGCGCCGCCCGCGCCGGCGAGCTTATCTTTGATCTTGGCCAGCAGGTCATCAGGACTCTCCAAAGAACCGGGGCCGCCGGCCTCTTTGGCCTGGCGTTTCTCTTTGGCTTGGCCGATAGCCTCCTGCCATTCCTGGCGGGCCTTGTCCACGTCGGCGCTCAGGGCATCCTGTTCCTGCTTGTGCTGCCGGTCGAACTCCTGCCGGGCCGACGCATTGCGGTTGCCGATGTCGGCAAGGGCGGCGTTCTTCTCCTGCTCGATCTGGTTGCCCTTGGCGGCGGCCTCCGCGGCTGCGGCGGTCAACTCCGCCTGGTAATCCGCGTTATTCTTCGCCAGCGAGTCTCCCCGCTGTTCATTGACTGATCGAACGGCAAGGTCATAGCCCGCCTTGGAGATCTTGCCGGAACGGTAGTTCTCCTCAGCTTCCTTGAGCTTGCCGTCCAGGGCGACGTTGATGGCGATCTCGTTGGCCTTGTTCTGGATGGTGGCCATGACAGAACGCCACGCCATTTTCAGGCCCGCCCAGGCACTCTTAAGCTTGGCTGCCACGATCTCATACGCCGCCCAGATCCCATAGAAGCCATCCGTGGCATACTCGATCAGCTTGAACTTGAAGTCGTACCACAGGCCCAGCAACCATCCGGTGCCCTTTGCCCACTCCATCTTGAGCGTCAGCCACAGGACCTTCGCAGCGAGGCTGATGTCGCCGGCGGCAAGGGCGTCGGCGATGCCCTGATAGGCGGCCATCGCATCCTCTTTAAGACCTGCAAACCGCTCGCCCAGCCAGCCCAGCGCCTTGGCGCCTGCGCCAGAGGTATATAGTAGATACGCGCCCAGGCCAGTCACGGCCGCAACAACCATTCCCACGGGTGTCAGCAGCATCCCCAGCACAGTGCCCACCACGCTGATGACGCTGCCCAAGATGCCGAAGACCCTGCCCAGGCCCGATATTACCGGCCCCATCGCCGCCAGGCCCGCCCCGGCAATCGCCACGACAGAGGCGACCTGGAAGATCACTGCCACCAGCCCCTTGTTCTGGCGAATCCAGTCGCGGATCAACGTGGCAAGGTAGGCAATCTTTTCCGCTTTGGCCTGAAGGATGGGCAGGACAGCGGAGCCGATGGCGCCCCAGGCCGAACTGATCGTGCGGCCCATGAGCGTCATCGCCTGCGAGAACTCTTTGGCCTGTTTAGCGCTTCCTGTGCTCTTGATGAGTCCAAAGCCCTTCGCCTGGCCGTAAAGCTTCTCGAAATCATCGATCAGCGGCAAGATCTCCGTGCCGCTCCTGCCAAAGACCTTCATGGCCGCGGCTGCCTTCATCGTGGGGTCCTGAATCTGCCGGATTCGCCCCGCGATCAGAGCGAATTGTTCCAGCACGGACGTGCCGACCAGGTCTTTGGCCGAAAGGCCCAGGTGATCCAGGCTGCCGGTGGTCCCTTCGGCGGCGTCGGCAACGCCGACCACGCTTTTCTGCATGCGCCGGATGCCTACTTCGATGTTCTCCAAGCTCGTGCCCGTCTGCTCGGCTGCATAGTCCAGCAGCGACAGGGCCTCGACCGCCAGGCCCGTGCGCTGGCTCATGTCCCAGAGCCGGGCGCCCGAGTCGGCGAAGCTCTTGGCCGCCGCCGCCATCGGGGCGACGACGGCGCTGCCCAGGGCGGACATGCCAAGCCCGATGTTGCGCACGCCCGTGCCGAAGGCCTTGAGTTTGGCCTGCGCGGCTTTCAGGCCGCGCGCAAGGGCATTGTCGTCGGCGAAGAGTTCGACGAAGGCTTTGCCAGCCCGGATGCCCTTTGCATCAGCCATCACGTTCCTCTTGCTTGTACATGCGGCAGTTGCTACTGTGAATCCTGTCCGGAGGTCCCCCCCCGCCTACCGGACAACGGACCGGTCTGTCTCTGATAGGCCGGTCTTTTTTCAGAATGGGTAATGCCGGATGACCACAGTATGCAGGCACACTGGAAAGCATGGTGCAGTTCCAAAACAGTAGAGAAGACTTCGGCCTTGATGAACAAGCTTTCGCAACACGCCAACAGTCCATTCCAGAACCTCGACATCCAGCCGTACCATAAGGGTGGTTTCGTGGTTATGTTCAGCACTTCGCACCCATACAGCCGTTGGGCTGATTTCGTTTTCTCAGTCATCTCGCTTGGCCAGCGACTTGGCCGCTCTTGGATGATCACTGGCGACATCGAATATGATCCGGAAGGGATGACCACAGAAACGGTGGTCTCTGGAGTCTCCGCGATCTACTGGCTTTGCCACCGGGATCATTCGGCGGAAGACTGAACGGCCTTCTGCACTTCATTGCTAACACCGGCACGGATGAAGCAAGCCTGCGCAGCGGCCCACAGCGCCGCCAGCAGCGCCACGGTGTTGATCTGACCGTCGCTCCAGGCGGCAACGGCGCCCAGCAGACCGATGGCGGCCGTGATGTAAGCCTTCTTGCCCTTCAAAAACTCGCGAATCGTGGTGATGTTCATGTCGGATTCCTTTCCGTCGTTAAAGACCCACCAGAGCGGCAAGCACCGCCGCCATGGGCGTTGCCAGCCGCAAGAGAACTTCCTTCTTCAGATCCTCGCGGACCTGGTTGTAATTGCTCACCGCTTCCCAGCGCGCCGTGTTGGTCTTGACGCGGGCGACGAACTCGTCATCGCTGAGCTTGGCGTCCAGTTCGGCCATCGCCTCCAGGTCGCCGGCCATGAGCCGCCGCAGGTAGCCCCAGGCGTCCTCGACCGCCAGGTCGAACAGCCGCGGGCCGTACTGGGCCAGCAGCGAGCCCGCCGCCTGACGCTGCGCCTCGGGCACACGCGCCAGCAGATCGGAGATACGTTGTGTCAGGTCGATTGTCACTGGTCTACCCCCTGGCTCTGCACTTCCGCGGGCAGCTTGGGACCCCAGTTGGAGTCTTTGCGCGCCGAGCGGGCGAAGTACCGCCACTGGCGGAAGTTCTCCTCTATGTAGGCCTTGCTCCAGGAGGGCATGCCCGGATCGGCAGAGGCCTTCTGCGTAGCCAGATAGGCGTCCATCGCCGAGGTTTCGCAGGCGGTGGCAGACTCGCCCTGCAGATACACATTGCCGCAGCCGGCAGTGATGCAGGCCGCCAAGATCAGAATCAGGATTCCATTCCTCATGACTCACGCTCCTTCGTTTTGACAAAAGCCTGCTTCAGCAGGCCCATGTTGCCGCTGTCCACTTCAATCGCCTGTGACCTCGCCTGCGTGTGCGGGTCGAAGTCGCACGGTCGCCACGCCCGGCCCTTGCTCGGGTCGCGGTTCACGTTGGCAATCAGTGCCAGCACCGCCGACGTATGCGCCCAGGACTCGCGGCTGCGAGCCTGCGCCATCCACACCAATTCCCGCAGCGTCAGGGGGCCGGGCTGGACGCCGGCGAGGCCGGCAAGTTCCCAGACAAGCCGCCAGCAATCGCTTCCTGTAATTGCCGGTCCAGGTCCGGGCTGTCCAGGCGACGACTGGCCGCCGTCAGCACCGTCTCTTCCAGCGTCCGCAGCTTGGCCAGGGCCTTCTGCAGAAGCTGGCGCCGGCCCTTGGGGAAAAAATCGCAGAGTTCCTCCAGCAGCGCCGTAGCGGCCGTGTCGATCACGTCGCCGGCCATGGAGCGGCCGAAGTCTTCATCGCTGATGGACTGGGCGTCCGCCTGGGGTTTGCACAGGGCGTACAGCACGTCGCACAGGAGCACAGGATCGCCAGCCAGACGTTCCAGGAGCTTGCCCTCGATGGCATCGAGCAGATTGATCGCGAGCAAGGTCTTCACGCGCTTGACGGCGTCCACGTTAATGGTCACCGTCCAGGCGCGGCCGCTGTTGTCAGTGAAGGTTTTCATCAGCCACCGCCTTCCTCAGGCGCTTCGACCTCGACCCACTCGTCGAACACAGAGAGCTTGGCCGTCACCGAAACGGTGATTGCCTCTTCCAGCGGTTCGTTGCGCGAGAAAGCCGTAATGGCGAAGGAGCCCTTCGGCCCCTGCGCGCCAACCGTCGTGCTGGCCTGGTCAAGCACCGCCAGTTCAAGACAGGTGCCGCCCAGGAACGCGTCCTTGATCGCCTCGAAGCCAGTATCGCCGGGCTCCCAGACCATCTCGAACTCGCACGTGCACTCGCGCAGCGCGGGCGCCGTGGCCTTCCAGCCGCCGTTGGCGCGGGTGGTGATGTTGGCTTCGGCGGCTTCGAGATTGAGTTTCACGTCCTTGACGTTGTCCATCTCCGTCAAGGCCGACAGCTCGCCGGCGGCGGTGCCTTGGTAAATCTTGGCGTCTTTGCCCAGGATGAATGTTGCCATCTTCTTACCTCCGTCAGCACTGTGTCATTTCAGGGTGCATGACTGTGTCATTACTGTGTCATTTCACGCTGTCAGCCCACATGGCGGGCAGCTTGGGTTTTTCCTTCTCGAAGGCCGGGCCCATGAACGGATGGGGCCTGTACGTCGCTGTAACTATGCGGTTTCGACTCTTGCGCCGGGCCTGGCCGCCATACTCCAGCAGCGGCGGCACTTCTGCCCCGTGCAGCGGCGTCGGGCCGATCACCACGCTGCGTCGCGAGGGGTCATAGCCGAAATAGATGAGCTTTCGCAGCAGACCTACGTGGCTCGATGGCGGGTTGCCGGGCGCCGCTACAGCCTTGCGCTTGCGGATGCTGGAGCGGGCGGTCGTTCGCACAAACGCGCCAAACTTCGACAGGACCTTCCGCGTGGCGCGATCCACGGCGCCGGCGACGGCCTTGCGGTCGAAGAACATCTTCTCGGTAACCATGCCGATCATGACGTCATCACCCGCAGCGTCAGAGTCAGGACGCTGGTAAACTGCCGCAATTCGCCCAGGTGCTCCTGCGAGTAGATGGGCAGGTTCTCGGTCTTCATCCACTGGGCGTCGCCAAACTTGCCCGTCGTCCGCACGAAGACGGCAATCTGTTCGACAAGGCCCATCAGGGCGCCGATCTCGACGTTTTCGGCAGCGATGTCGCCCGAAAGCTTCTTCTGCACCCCCACGTCGATCTGAATATCGCTCTGGGCCAGGTTGCGCCCGGCCGCCGACATCTCCGCCCCCTTGGGCACGACCGTCACGTGCAGGGACTTCATGTCCTTGAGATCGAAGACCGGTCGGTAGGACCGATGGGCAGTCAGCGGCACGCTGAATGCGTGGCCGCTCAGCGTCGCCGCAACCGCGTCCGCAATGTCGATAATCGTTGCCATCAGGGGCACCTGGCCATCGTGCCCGACATACCGCGGGCGTAGCGGCCGAACACATTCACAGCCACATCGGCAATCTCCATCTGCAGGCAGTCAGCCTGGGGGGACAGGATGTTGACGTTGATCGCCTTGCCGGCGGTTCCGGTGGCCCCGGCAATCAAGACCGGGCCCTCGGCGTTGAGCGTAAAGCCTTCGTTCATGGCGCTGTATGTCAGGGCGACGCCGTGTTTGGCGTTGATCGTAAAGTCAGCGTTGACGACTAGCCCCAGAACCGTGGCCTCATCAAAGAAGTTGACTGTCGCATCGCCATCGACCTGGAATCCAGACCATGTGCCGGCCGTGCCGTAGAAGTTGAGAATACATCCGTCTCCAAGCACTTGAGGAAAGCAGATACCACCAAGGGAGTGACAGGTAATCGTGCCATGGTGAGCCGAGGCATCGGCAAGACTGGTCGTGCCGGCGCCAGCGAGGCACGGCGCCTGCTCGGTGACATTCAGCAAAGCGCCGCCGTGGACGGTGACGAAGAGAGCGGCAGTATTGAGCGAGGAGTCAAGAAGGATGGTCCCTGTGCAGCCGTCGAGAAGATGAATGACCGTGCCGTCATAGGTTCCCAGGTTAATATCCTGGCGGGCGCCGAGGGAGTTGGTCAGTACGAACGACTCCGAGACCGAAATCGGCCCACAGGGAGAGCCGTTGTTCATCAACGCGACGTTGCCGTCATAGTCCCGCAGGTTAATCGTCAAACTCTTGAGCGACAGCGCGGCCGCCGGGGCCAGAACAGGCCAGGAGGCGACGAGATTATTGGCGTCGATAATCACGTCAGAGCCGTCTACCGGCACTTGGTTGCCAAGCCAGTTGGCCGGTAAGCTCCAGCGAAAGTCGTTGCCCCGCCAGGTGAAGGTGCTCATTGGGCATACTCCCTCTCGCGCTTGGCGGTCAGAGCGGCGGCAATGCGATCGCGCCACTTGGGGGGAATACGCGCGACGAACTCTTCGTCAATGTCCTGCTGGAGCTTCTTGCGTTTGGACTTGGACAGCGCTTTGAACGCCGTCACGAGGGCATTCCAGGGCGCCTGAAGATCGGCCTGGACGCTGGCGGGCGGATTGTCCAGCAGCTTATAAAGGGATTCCTTCTTGTTGGTCATTGGATCAAGCTCCCGCGAAGGCGGTCCCGTAAATCAGGCCGGTCAAAGCCGTGACGTTCTTCTGATGCAGTTTGGTCTGCCCGCGACAGGGAATCATGTGGACCTGGCCCTTGGCGTAAAAAACACCGTCGGCGCCGGCGGCCGGATCGTCCGCAGAGGTGTTGGCGACCAGGAACATGTCTTCGCTGGGATACACGTACAGGAATAGCGTGCCGGCGGGGATCGCCAGTTCACCATTGGCGTCCCATGCATTGGTCGTTGCCAGGGCGGCCAGCGGAGTGCTGACGCCGCTGGGCATGTTGGAGGTGAGGCTGGCCAGTTGCGCAGCCGTCAGCACCACCGGGACCGATGCGGCCGCCAGAGCCTGCCCGAGGGCGGGCACGCGCGACAGATTCGCCAGGGCCGTATTGAGATCAGCCAGGGTCTTGCCGGCGCCGAGGGCGTCGATCAAGGCTTTGAAGTCGATGGTGATGCCGCTAGCGAGCTTGACCAGGATCGCCCCGGTCTCATCGTCCATCATCACGTCAGCGGTTTGAAGCCATACCTTCTTAGTGGCCATCGCTGCCTCCCTCTTCGCGCCGGGCGATGCAGGGCCGCGAGATCAACTTGTCATGGAGCGAGCGATTGAGCTTGAGCAGGTCGGCGGTCATCGCCGCCAGGTCGCGCACCGCTTCGGTGTTGGCTGTGATGATGGCGTTATTGGCCTCCAGGACGCCCAGGAGCTTCTGGATCAGCCAGATCACCAAGGCCAGCAGGACTGCCGAGAAGCCCAGGAACCCGTACTGCACAATCGGTTCTGTGATGAGATTGTCCACGTGCTACTCCACCTGCTTGGCGTGAATCCGAATGGTTCTGCCAAGCGGATCGCACTGCCTCCAATGAGTGCCGCCGGCCAGGGCCAGCACCTCGAAAACCTTGCCCTCCAGACTGATCCGGTCGCCACAGGCGGGCATCACAACCTGCCCGCCCAGCACCAGCTCCGCCGCCGAAACAATGAAGTCCGTCGATCGCGCCTGCATGACCGCGCCGGTATCGTCAACTACGTCGTAGCGGGTGCTACCCAGCGTGGCGGCGATCTCAATGCTCTGGCCGCCGCGGATGTAACTGACCTGCCGGGACAGGTGCGCGGCACGGATCGAATCCAGCCACTCGATGGCCTGTCCCAGCAGGTCAGCCATGGGTCACTCCCTACTCGCCGGCCGAGACCTTCACCGCAGCGCCATCGACCCACAGCGCGCCGGCGACGGCCGGATCGACCGTCGGCAGCGTCGCGATAACGTTGTTGCCGCTGCGGGCGAGCTTGCTCGTGCCGAAGGTGATCTCCTTCGTGTCGCCGACAGCCGCGCCGGTGACAGTCAGGGCACCATTGGCAGCCAGGGTCGCGTTGCCAGAGACGGCCACGCTCTCGAAGCTGTCGCCATCGGCCACCAGCACCTTGCCGGCGGTGTAGGTGACCGCGCCCACGTCGGAGAGGTCGCCAATACCCAGGGTCTCGGCCGCAGCCGCCTCGACGCTGCGCAGGTCGGTGCGGACGGTGGTCGCCGTCTCGCCAGCGGCCGCGACAGCAAAGCCCATGAAGGTATTGCCGGTGCGGGTGATGGTCGCGGCACCGCTGCCGGCCGTGCCGCCCACCGGATCGCCGTCGGCATCTCAGTAGACCGCTGCGCCAGCGGCAAAGACCACCGCCGCTTTGGCCGCATCGAAGATGCCCCGGACAGCAAGGCTGCCCAGAATGTTGGCTGCCAGGGGCGTGCGGGCGATGCCCACCAGCGTGCCCTGGACGATCACGTCGCCCGTCGCCACGGCGGTGCCGGGGGTGTAGTCCACGCTGCCGCCGTCATGTACGAAAGTTGCCTTAGCCATGATTCGAAGCTCCTGTGAAAGTGAGGCTTACGCCTCGCCCTTGCTCTTGCAGCCGCCGCGGGGATCCTGCAACGCCACGCCGAAATCGTGGTACCCCCTCATTTGGATTCCGAGCGTTCCACAATCCGCATCCGCCGTCTCGATGGTGGGCGACTCCTGGCCATTGAGGAATGCCACCTCGATCACGGGCAGATCCTGCGGATCGGCCAGCAGATACCACGCCTTCTCGCTGTTGCCGGTGTAGCTGGAGTTGGACAGGTAGCGGCTGACCTCGGCGCGGAACTTGTTTTGGTGGGGGTTAGCCACCGGGTACTTCGTGCTGGCGGTGGTATCGCGAATCTCCAGGCTCTTGTAGAGCATGGTCGCCATCGCCGACAGCGCCGTGGGCACCAGCATGATCGCAGGCATAACGCCGATGGGCTTGCCGTCGCCATCCACCTGGTCCATGAAGCTCTTCTCGACCTTGCTCAGGCCATCAATGCCCAGGACGGTATCGACGCCGGTGGCGTAGTTCTTATTGCCGGCGGTGAAGAACGCGCTATTGGCCAGGAAGGTGGTCCAGAACACGTCATTGATCTTCAGACCGCTGCCACGGCCTAGCTTGCGGGGCACCGTGGTGATGGCGCCAAGGTCATCATTGATGACGTCGCGTCGGTCGATGGACAGCATCAGGCCATACGTATCGGCCTTGTTGCTGTAGGACTCGTTGCCCAGGGTGCCGTGCTTGAGCTCACCACCGGGGGCGACGACTTCATACTGGTCGCGGCCGATCAGGCGGTAAGACGTGACGGTCTTGAAGTCGCTGACGTTGCGGATGGCGCAGATATTCCGCCAGGTCCGCTCGACGCTGAAGAAGCCTTCCAGCAGGAACTTGTTGGCGACGTTGGACAGGATGCCGCCGATGTCGATGGTGCTGTAGCCCTGTGCCTGGATGCCATGCCCAAAGGCATGTCGCAGAACCGAGCGACTGTCGCGGAAGTTGCGGCCGTCGTAGCCATTGGCCCACGCCGCCTCCAGGAGCAGTTCCTGAAGGCCGATGCCACCTCGGAAACGCTTGTCGGCGGCCTCGACGGCTTTTTCGCCGTAGCTGGCGACAACGTCGTCGCCCTTCATGCCGCCAGTCATCATGCACGCGGCTTCCAGCACACTGCCCGACATGGCATTGTCCGGGATACCGGTATCCGTGATCCTGGGACGTTCCGCGCGCAGCACTTCCAGTTCGGTGCGCGTGACATCCCAGCTTTCACTGATCGCCTTGGCGGCAATCTCGGGGAACTTATCGCCGCAGACCTTCCGAACGTCGATGATGCGCTGCTGCTCGGCGGCGGCCTTGAGCCGCATGTCGGCAACAGAATCGCCGGCAATGCCAGGTGCGCCAGCATCCATGCCGGCGGCCGCCTGGATAGTAGAGGGCTGGGCTTCCTTGCCCTGTTCGCCCTGAATGTCCGCAGTGGCAGTGCTCTTAGGCTCTTCCATGACTGTTCTCTCCTTTGCCGCGGCGACGCTGGCAGAGGTATTGCCGTCGGCGCCGAGGTCCACAAAGCTGATCTCGCCCAGCGTCGCCTTACGCACGACATTGATGGGCCCGGTAAAGTCCCGGCCGTTGACCGAGACGGTTTGGTTCTCTTTGACGAACTCGAACTGCTCGACGGAGGCCCCGATGGAGGCCTGCCAGGGGAAGCCGTTCTTGGCGTCGGCGACCACCTCGCGGGCTGTCTGGCCCGTGCAGGAGATCACGCCTGACGCTACGAGCTGGCCGTTATCGACGCGGATGGCTTCGGCATGGCCGACGCGGGTCCCATGCGATTCGCGGATAGGTGCGTTCTGTCGCGGAATTGCCAGGCCGGCCAGGTCCACCACCAGAGGATACCGCCAGCCGGCAATCCGCATCGTGCCGCCGGTGTAGGCGATCATGCCGAAGCGCGGCAGCTTCACGGCGCCGTCGGCGCCCTCTCCCGAGGCCTGCGCAGAAAGATCAATGTCCAGTGCCGCCGTCAGCGAGATGTTTTTCGGTTCAGTCATCCTTGACTCTTTCTGTCAGCCTGCCCAGGCGGCCAAGAGAAAAGGCCGCGTGAGTGTGTGGCCCCACACGGCCTTGGTTCTCTTGGCATACGCTGCGAGGATCAGTCGCGGCGCCGCCCGGTCAGGTTGTCTATCGCAAAACTACATCAACTCTGGATTACTACAAGCAGCAAGTCCCAACATGCCGCAAATCGTTACGCATACAGACTACGCGGCCTCTTCTTGAGGCTGTTCTTCTTCCTGCGGGGTCTGCGGCGCTTGCTGTTTTGCCTGCGTTACTGTCAGTCCCAACTCTTTCATCATCGCCACTTCCTTGGCGCGCTGGCGGACTTCCGTCTCCCAATCCTTGCCCTGCTTGGCATACTCGCTGGCCAGCGTGGTGGTATTACTCTCCAGGCGCTGGGCCTGGGCGGCTGCTTCTTTCTGCGGATCGACGTGCTCATGGCCGTCCCAGAACCACTGGTGCGACGTATCCTCCAAATCCCCCAGGTCGAACACCTTGACCGCCTCTGCCAGCCAGGCTGTCAGGATATGATCCAAAACCACCGCTTCGCAGTGGGCCTGGTCCACGCGAATGGATTTGTAATAGGTCTGATGGTCCAGGCGGCCGGAAGAGTAGTTGTAGCCGCTGGAGTTGCACGCGGCGATGTTGTAGGGCATGTTCAGGCAACGGGCGATCTCGTTGAGAATCTCACGCTTGAACATGTCATACGTGGTCGAAGGCTGCTCAGCCCGGATCTGAGTCGGCTCCCAGCCTTCAGGGCCAAAAACCGCCATGTTGGGCGAGAACTCCATCTCCGACATCGGCTCGACTTCAGCCGCTTCGCCCCCGGCCGGGGCGTTAGTTTTCATAAAGATGGCGATATTGGCAGCCGACTCAGCCGCGGCGATCACCGCCAGGGTGTATCTTCGCAGTTGTGCGAAGAGCGGTAGGGCAGGCAGGATGTCCGGCAGCCCGCGCCGCTGGCCGGGCCGGTCGCTGCGGAACCAGTGGATCATGGCCGCCGCCGGCATGCGGTTGTACTCGGCCCCGACCGATACTGCGCCCGCGCCGGGATGGTTCTTAAGCACGTAGTACTCGCTGGGGTTGCCCCAGGCGTCAAAGACGATCCCGTCGATTCCATCGCCAGACAGCGGCTGTGACATCGCTGCAGTCACTTGCTCAGCCTCGATCAGCCGCAGGTCCAACTTGATCGGACTGTTCAGGGCGTCATTGCTCGACAAGATCGCGAAGGCTTCCCCATCCTGCGCCCGGGCCTGCCGCATGGTGCGGAGCTTCTCGGGCAAGCTGACGGCCTTTGCCCAGGCCGCAAACTCCGCTTCGATGGTGCGATTGGCCTGAGCACTCTCCAGCAGCATCTGCAGCCGCGGCCCCGTCCCGATGACGTCGTTAGCCAGCGTCAGCACGATCCCCCGGGCGTAGGAGTTGTTGGCAACTTCGTACCGCGCCCGGTTTCGAAGGACCCGCCGCACCTGGGGATTCGCCGCGGCATCAGCCGAAAGCCCATCCGCATTGGCCCAATGACGCCGGCTGTCAGCCGTGGTCTGGGCCGAATCAAACTTTGCCCGGATCACGCGCACAGCCTTCCGCACCCCTGCCCCCACACGCCTTGTCCAGGGCCACGCGACCATGCTCTACGCCGTCCCCGGCGGGACAATCTTGACCCGCGTGAAGGCCTTTGCCGGATTACGCGACGCCGCTTCCTTGCCAGCCAGGTACTTGTCCGCCTCGATCTGCTCAATCAGCGAGTGCTGCTGGGTGCTGATGCCATCTACGGCGGCCTGTTTAGGTTTTACAGCGTTTTCCCTGATTGCGACTGCCAGTTCCGCTGCCATATCATCACCTCGACTCGAATCAATCAGATGGATCGTCTCACAAGAAGCTATCAGATGTCCCCGCCCAATATCTACGACATGAGCTACTATTCTGGAGGAATGTACCGCATATGTAACGTTTCTTTTGAATTGAACGGGCATCGCCGTCTATGTTTTCCAGTTCATATCATCGAGCCCCGCAAGCATTCCAGAGAGTAGACTGGGGCCGAACGACTGTTCTTTCGCCAGTCGCATCTCCACAATGTCTCGAATCGCCTTTATCCTTACGAGTAGCGCGGGTCTCCCTTGGCCCAATATCTCTATGTCTCTAAAAAAGAATGGTAACTCCGTGGGGTGCTGACGCATTGCATCAAATACGGCGGATGGCATGACGTTTGGAAACCGCGATACCAACCATGCTATCGATTCCCGTGCAGCCTCTATATCGGCAGCGACGTCTGATACTGCCACCGGCCCCATGCGGCCATGTCGTATCTCACGACAACATATCCCCACCCGAGCACATTCTTGGAGGATGTGTGCAGCATAATTCACGGCCTTCTGACTCCTTGCAAACGTTTTGCCGAAGGATGCCCCGGCAGCGACGCAAAAGGGGACCGTAGCGACGTTGAATGCAACCTTACTGAATAAAGCACCCGTAATTGAGTGGGACATCTTCACCTTTGCAACATTTCTTAGGACGCCAGCCGTCTCTGAAACGAGGCTCAGGTCCCCCTTGTTATTGCACAAGGGCCCCAGGGACATGCTTCCTGGCCCAGTCTCCACAACTACGTCAGAGGCCGCCCCTGCCACCCCAATCATTAAGGACGCTGCCATTGTCTTCTGCCTCAATGGCGCGGGAACCAAATCCTTTAGCTGTAAAGAAGACTGCACCAATACAATTGCTGGCACCCTCTCTAGTAGTGCGGAGATACGTTTACAGATTGACACCAAGTCGTAGATCTTAACAGTAATGATCAGAAGATCAGCATCCCCAGGCAGTCTTTGTAATGGAAACCCTCTGACAACACCATGAGTAGCCCCAGATGCGTCCAGGAGTGTGACACCTTTACGGTTCAGGCAGCGAGCCATTTCCTGGTTTCGAGCCGCAAAGGACACTGTCATACCTGCGGCAGCAAGCCTTACTCCAAACAACCCTCCGACAGCCCCCGGGCCGATAATAAGAATCCTGTGGCTCATGGATCACACCCGAAGCAATAACTGGGCTGTGCTTGTAAGGTGGAAGGATACTCCTGTACGGACTTCGACAGAAGACTCTCTCGCACCAGCGGCAGGCAGTATGTCATCATGATCGATAATAACAAAAGTGACATTTGCGCTATCTCTGTACTCAGTTGCCTTGCTATTCAACCGATCGCACATGCTCTTCCGTCTTTCAAAGTCCAAGCCTGCCAATGGTTCGTCTAGCAATACAAACACATAAGGTTTGTTGCGCGGCGGCGGAAGTGACGCAAGTATCGCCTCCAATAGGAGCAACTTCTTCTCCCCCAGGGATAGCTGATGTGACGGCAAGCCTGGATCAAAGCGAGTACAGTCCGACTTATCAGCAAAATCACCAGCGATACTGAACATCCATGACAACAGGCGAACATTGTCAGCAACGGATAACTTGCCGAAGAGTGCGTCGTCAGGATCTTGTGGCATGTATCGAATCAATGATCGGTCGTCAGCGACAACGACCTCCTCTTCATGAGAGATTAGTCGTGACCCTCTACTTCCATCAAGACCTATAAGGGCCTTAAAAACTGTGGATTTGCCGGCGCCATTAGGACCTCGCAAAATAATGAAGGGATTTCCTTCAGCTCTGGTAAGCGTTAGAGGATGCTGGACTACTCTCGAAATAGGATTAACGACAGCCCACACCAGCGCGTGGTTCCCCGACTCAGGCTTCATATGACGTCTCCCGGATCTGTCTTCTGACCTATGAACCTTCTATATATCAGAATCAACAAGATCATCGCTGCTGTAAGCCAATACTTGCTATGCGTGTCGAGTTTAGTATAGTCAGGAAGAACGACCACAGAGATTAGGATGAACACCGTGGTATAAAGGAGGTACCCAACACAAGGAGCCAGCGTCATCGCCAAGGGGCGTGAAAGTAAAGGTGGCACAACCTTTCCGTTGTAGAACAATCTGCAGACAATACGCTGCCAGACCTCAACAACAAAGAACTCGCCCAACACGATTGCGGCAAGAAGCGGGATAAGTAGATTTGCTCCCAGATCTATAGAGGCGAGCCGGTTAATCTGAGTGAAAAGAGCACCGCTCCAAGCCACCAGAGCGTTGGAGACTGCAAGTCCAAGATATATGGCCCATGGAGCGTTAACTCGATAAACACTTCCCGTGCGCCGATGTACACCGAAGGCTCGGAGTTGTAGACCTAGTTTGGATCGCAAAAATAAGAATACTACCGCGACAACTACCATCACAAATAAAGAGAGGATGAACAACTGCATCAACCTGTATTCCCCAAATGTTGCATTATTTCTGTCCGCCTGCATGGCCCATTCAAAAACACCTGATGAATTTAGGTTTATCTCCGACCTTGGGCCAGCCTGCTGATCTTGTGCCGTTGCCCCCGCAACCGACTTGTTGACAAGAGCAATTACTTTGTAGTTGACGGAAATGACAATAAATGTTGTGACAATTCCACATACAAAGGCGGGCACTCTAAGTTTCACATTCTGCAAAGCAGTCAGCAAGCCACAAACGCTGCCGCCTATTGCCGCCACAGCTAATGCCACACCGGGCGATGAACCATCGCAAATGAATGCGGCACTAACCACCTGTCCCCAAACGAAAGCGCCCTCAACCGTAAGATCGGGGAACCTCAAGCATCTCAACGCTATGTAGAAACCAAGTGCAGCGGGCACATATGCCATGGCTAGCAGAAGGCTTGCCGATAAGCCTTGGGCAAATCTTACAAGTTCGGGAGTCATTTCAGGTCAACACATCCATTCTTTGAGTAATCGAATGTGATGCCGAGTTTCTTCAGTGCTTCACTGTTTACCACACGTCGTCCTTCGGTATATGAATACGGTGCAACACCATCGGCCTGCTTCTTGTGGAGAACATCGATAGCTATTTCCGCAGTCTTTCGACCAAATGCATCATAATCAATAGAATATGCTGCCATAGCCCCGCGTCTGACACTCCCCTCATCTGAAGCAAAGACTGGTATCCGCCTTGTTTCTGCAACCTGAAGGAGAAGTGTAATGTTCTGGACTAGGGTATTGTCTCCTCCCACAAATATGGCGTCCACTTTGGGCAGAGTTGCTGTGACCGATGATATCTCCTCGGGTTTTGAGAACTCCCTGGCTACGATATCAACTGAGGGTGACTGACGCTTTGCCTCCGCCGCAATTTGGGAAAAGCTGAAAGCTGAATTTGCTTCAGAAGGATTATATATAACGCCCACTGTCTTTACGGTTGGCAATATCTTCTTCAGAAGCTCAAATCCCTTTGCGTAGTCAAGCACGTTTGCTATCCCGGTAAGATTCTTCTCGTTGTTTTGCGTGTTCAGCACTGCTGGATTGCTCACAAAGGAATAGACAACGGGGATATTCGGATGGCGAGCAGAGAGCGTTGCCTGTGTGGCGGGCGTAGAGACCGCAATAATTAGTGAAGTGGACCTGCTATTTAATGTGCGAACATAGGCCTGCAATTCAACCAACTTGCCTTCAGGATTATATACATGAACATTCTCCTTTGTTACCTCGCCGGATTTGACGAGGGACTCAATTGTAGAATTTAGGATTGAGTTTAGGACTTCGTGCGACTTAAACGTGACTATATGTACCTCGGACGGCGGTGGCGCTTTGGTGGTATCGCTGCATCCTTGCGAGAGAATAGAGAAACCGGTAAACACCGCTAATATCCACATGCAGTTGTTCATGATCCCATTTCCCAGTTGTGACAGACTGACCCGAAAGTCTGATTATGCACCATGCTATTAATACAGTAAAGTCCTGTCAATGAATAAATGGCATGAAATTACTTCTCCCAAGTTGTCATGCGTCGCTCGCAGTGACAACATTCGCGCCTGCGCATGATGCGCCCACCCCAAGTGGCGCGGGTGTAGATCACCCTGAAGTGCTTACAGCCACAATGGCGGCATTCCAATCCTTTCTTATCTGATGGCATTCTCGTGGCTGCGGGTTGAGCGGAGGTTGAGGTTGCTTCCATGGTCATTGTCTCCTGAAGTCTTGCTGGCTGTACCGTTTTCGCTGACGGCCGGGGGCGGCCTGCTGACCAGGCGTATGGATGCCCAACATGCTTGCCGCGACGGCGCAGCCGGCAAGGCAGTCCAGCCAGTGGTTGTCGGGCTTGCTGGGCAGCAGCGACCATTCATGCACGAACCGTCCATGGCCCTGTGTCTCTGTCCAGGTCTCGCTGGCGGCGATGTGCTGGGCGAATAGCTCGTGCTGGAGAGCGCGGCCGTGAGGAGCCGCTGAGTCGCCAAAGATCGTCAGGCTGCCGGGGTCGCCCGCGGCGGTGGCCAGTGCGTTGTGCGTAAAGGTTTTCCAGTAATTCACGTCCGCCGCCACGTGCGGGAACTCGGTGGTCTTGGCGACGCTCGGCACATACCAGTTGTGCCCATGGATCTCGCCGGGCCGGCGTCGGTAGCTGCTCATGGGTTTGTGGCCGGCCCGGATGCCCACGCCCTTGTAGAGCATCATCGTCGCTCCGCCGGCCTTGTGCTTGACGGCCGCCACGACACCAGGCTTGTACCCCATGTCCACCAGCAGCCGGTCGATGCGCATCATGCCGGCCCCGCGGCGAAAGTCCCGCCCGAGGTACGTCGTCACCAGTTTCTCAAGCCCCGCCTGGATCGCCCCGTCCGGCCCGGCGCCCGGGAACGCCCGCCCCAGCGTCCGCTTGGCCGACTCCAGGGCAAAGTGCCCCTCGGTCTGCTCGGGGAAGGTGCCATAGTCCACCAGATAGCCGCTGTAGTCCTCGCCCCAGGCACAGACGCAGTAGTACAGCAGCTTGTTATGCACGTCGATGAACATCGTCAGCTTCGTGGCCGCCAGCGGCACCTCGCCACGCGCACGTCCATTGGTCTTCTGGCAGACCATCGCCACCGTCAGCAGGTCCTTGCGAAGCTCGCTGGGCTTGAGCGGGTCGTTCTGGTACTCGGCGAAGAACGCCCGCTCGTTTTCCAGCTTGAGGTTCATGGCGTGCTGGACAGCACTGATCTCGCCTCGGCTGGCCAGGTACCGCGCCGGCCAGGCGGCCACGGCCCCGGCGTCCATGGCCTCACGGTGGGCAGCGTAGAAGTCCGTGGCCTCACGGCCGTCGCCGTCGGACCTCAGACTATCGTGGCGGATGCGGGCATATTCGTTCCACAGAGCCTCATTGGCCGGAAAGCTGTACAGCAGCCGCGTGCGCTCGCCATGCCAGGACGGATTCACCTGCCGGTCGAGCAACTGGTCCGCCAGATCCCCGGCCTGGATCACCGTGCAGGGGATGATGATGGCCGTGCGCTGCCCCGGCCCGGCCAGCCCTTTGACGGCGCCATTGACGATGGACAGCCGCTCGGCGGTCTGGAGCATTGAATTGGCTGACTGGTCGGTCTGGGGGTCATCACACACCACCAGGCTGGGCCGCACCTGCGTACCATCGGCCCGCACATGCAGGGCGCCGCGAATATTGCCGGTGATGCCGCTAACGCGAATGATCGAGCCGCTGCAGCGGCTGCCGGGGATCGTGGCCATGACGATCTCGTCGATGCCCCAGCCGATCCGCGTGGGCACGCCGTAGTACCGCTGGCCAGTGCAGCGGCGGGCTTCACCTTCCAGCAGGCGGATGGGATAGACGGCGTCGGGATAATCTGCCAACAGCAGTTCGTTGCCAACCAGGTGGCTCTTGATGTTGGCCAGCATCGCCAAGGCCGCTTCCTGGGCGCTGGCGATGAGGTACACGAACTCATGCTGGCCTGAGAGAATCGCCCAAATCACGGCGACGAGGCACAACGACGTTTTTCCTGATCCCCGAGGCATGGCCACCGCCAGCGTCTCGCGAAAGCGCACCACCCGCTCAATCTTGCCGATCACGCGAAGATGGTCCTGGCTCCACTCCAGCGTGAAGATGTGGGGAAAGTACGTCTCGCAGAAGAACTTGAAGTCCCGATCTGCCAGTGCCCGGCGGCGCGCATCTTTGGGCGACGCGATGGGCGCGATGTCCTGGCCGGCCAGGGTGATCAGGGCAGAGCGGGCCTTAGCCCGCCCCTTGGCTCTATCATACGCCAAATCCTCAAGCCGCTTTCTGTTCCTCATGACTCTAGTGTCATCACATGTCAAGCGCCGCGGAAAGATGAACAGATGGCGAATGTTCCAGCCTTGGACAAGCCTTGCGATAAGCGATCATCCTCTATATGATCGACGGCAATGGGTTAACATCTTCTGTTTCTGCATTGAAATAAGGAGCGTGCAGTGACGTATCATGATCCTCGGCAGGTCGTCTATGATCTCCGAAATCACCTCGCGGTCCATGATAGGTCTTTGGCATTTCTGCTTGGTGCTGGGACATCCGCCGCAGTAAGTATTGCTTCTCCTGCGTCGCAGGGTTCGCCCGCGGCTTTTCGTCCCTTGATCCCCGCAGTAGCTCAACTCACTGAAATGTGCAAGAGTGAAGCGGTAACACTCGGAGCAGAGTACGCGGCGGCATGGACGGCATTAGAGAGTCACTGCAGGGAATCTGGAAAAGACCCCAACATCGAAAATATTCTTACAGGTTTGAGGCTTCGCATCGACGCGATAGGAAACAGTGAGGTTTTACTTGGGCTTGACCGCGACAAGCTTGTTCGGCTAGAAAGCACAATCTGCCGGGAAATCGCCAAAATAGCAAACCCGCCCGAGTCGTCTATACCGGCCACAATCCCACATGACGCATTCGCAAACTGGATTAGGAAGGCTACCAGAGGCTTGCCGCTTGAACTTTTCACGACGAATTATGACGTGCTGATAGAACGTTCGTTGGAGAGATCGCAGGTTCCATTGTTTGACGGATTCATAGGGTCGCACGAACCTTTCTTTTCTCCCGACAGTCTTGAATCCGAGAGGCTCTTACCACCTGCGGCTTGGGTTCGCCTTTGGAAGATCCACGGCTCAATCAACTGGCGAATTGTGGGGAATGGCTCTGACGCCCACGTCATCCGATCAGGTGTGAGCGGGCAAGGCGAGATGATACTTCCTTCATATCGAAAATACGACGAGACCCGAAAGCAGCCGTATACTGCGTTGCTTGACAGGCTTGGGAAAATACTCAACCAAGACCACGCACTACTTTTTACCTGCGGTTTCAGTTTTAGGGATGCCCACATTAATGCGCTGCTTTTTAGCATAATTGACCAGCGGCCTAAGGCTCACGTTTTCTGTCTCCAGTATGATCTAGCTTCGCCAGAGGCCCCCTTGGTGAAATGGGCACGGGAACGAAAGAATCTTTGGGTACTGGCGCCTAACGCCGCGGTGATTGCCGGCGAATGGGGAGAATGGCGACTCACGCAGCCGGTAGAGAATAAAAATAGTTCTTTCATGGATTTAGCGTTTGATAGTCTCGCATTGACTCCAGACACACCCGGGGATGCAGCCGATGAGGCACTGAAAGGGCGTTTTCGTCTGGGCGACTTCAAGTGGTTCTGCGATTTCCTTGGCACAATGACTCCAAACGACGCGGGAGCGACCGATGAGCGAAAATGACGCTACGTTCATTGGGACAGTAGAGGCTGTCCGCGGCAGCGCTGTGAGCGTAAGGCTGCGAACGCATCTTCCCACTCTGGTCATGATCGAAGGGCAATCTTATCGTATTGGGCAAATTGGTGCATTTGTGCGTGTTCCCCTTGGCTATACGCAACTCTATGCTGTTACAACCTTGGTGGGTGCGGCACCCGTAACAGAGGCAGAAGAGCAAATCGAAATCAAGCACGAGCCTGGGCAGAAGTGGATGTCAGTGACTCTATTTGGTGAGGCAGTGGGAGATTCATTTGATCGAGGCGTCAGTCAATACCCAACAGTTGGAGACGAAGTACATCTGGTCACCCTAGGCGACATGAAACGTATTTACGGAACCCTAAAGGGTGAACGTTCGATCGTGGTGGGGAATATTGCAGCTGCTTCGGGAATCCCCGCTTGTCTCGATTTGCCAAAATTGATCTCTCGCCATACTGCAGTGGTGGGCTCTACTGGATCGGGCAAGTCTAATCTCGTTGCTGTATTACTTGAGGCCATCGCCGGACAATCCCTCCCCTCATCTCGGGTGCTCCTAATTGATCCCCATGGTGAATACGCATCAGCCCTCGGGGACTATGCTAAGGTATTTCGTATTTCACCAGATAGCGACAAAGGGGAACAGCCTCTTTACATACCGTTCTGGTCGCTTCCCTTTGACGACTTGAGAAACATTGCTCTTGGAACATTAGGAATGCACGACACTCCGCTCAGGGACATGATAACAGAACGGAAAGTGAAAGCGGCGATCCACCTGTCTTCCCGGCCACCTGACGCCAAAATAATAGCAGATTCACCCATTCCATATAGCCTCAAACAACTCTGGTTCGACCTTATCGATTTCGAGCGTCAGACTTTTCTTAAGCCCAAAGGTGAACAGCCCACGGCCGTCGATAAAGCAGGTGATCCTGAGCTGCTGACTCCCAATGAGTACCCCAAGCCAAACCCAGGCGGCCAACCCCCACACTCAAATCCCGGGGCGCGTCATCTTGATAAGCAACTAGACTTGCTGAAGAGTCGTCTGATAGATAAGCAATATGCTTTCATGTTTCAGCCTGGTCCTGAACTTACGCCTAGTGTTAACGGAGAGACAAAGGGGGACCTGGATTCCCTCGTCGCATCCTGGGTTGGCCACAAGAAGCCATTGACGATTTTAGATGTTTCAGGGGTTCCGCCGGAATTACTCTCACTTGTAGTTGGTACGATGTTGAAGGTAATCTATGATCTGCTCTTTTGGGCCGCGCCTTTACCCGTTTCAGGCAGAAACCAGCCGTTACTGATTGTTCTTGAAGAGGCTCATCTATTTCTGCCCGCAAAAGGCGATACACTGGCGCATAGAACAGTAGCTAGGATTGCCAAAGAGGGACGCAAATACGGCATAGGCATATGCGTCGTGACCCAAAGGCCGACAGAGCTGGATACTACGATACTCAGCCAGTGCGGGACGATTCTTGCCTTGCGTCTGAGTAATGAGCAGGATAGATCCATTGTAAAATCCGCTCTACCGGATGATCTGGGCGCATTGTCAGGAATGTTGCCATCTTTGCGAACTGGGGA
Organism: Planctomycetaceae bacterium; assembly: GCA_021371965.1. The sequence goes on along the minus strand of JAJFVE010000155.1, from coordinate 45,178 downwards.
AGCCATTGCCGTTGGTGAGGCTGTTGCTATTCCTTCGAGGATGATGTTTCGTCGAGCACGACGAAGACCACGTGGTGATGATCCGCAGATGCCAGAGGCGTGGCAGCAGGATCGCCCATGCCCATGGTATTACTTTGAAGCACTATCTCGATGGCGCTCACAGTCAATTAACTGAAAGGAAGTTACATGGTTGACATGCAGTCGGTCGAATCGTCGAATATCCAGGCAATAGGATACGACGAGGCAGCTGAGGAATTACATGTTCAGTTCAATAATGGCACTACTTACGTTTATCAAAAAGTGCCTCCTGAACTGCATGCGAGCCTCATGAACGCTCCGTCAAAAGGAAGCTTCTTGAACAGGCAGATAAAGGGGAGCTTCGAGTTCTCGCGGCTGAACTAGCGTCAGTCGAGAACAATTGATGGCAAGCACGAGTCCGCCTTCTGATGCTTGTAGCCTACACCCAATGCTTCTCGGCCAGACTCAATAGCAACCCGAACGCCGTTGCGGTGTTCTTGACGCCGGCCTGCGCCTTGGCGGTCGTCAGCGCGTCCAGCATCCGGTCGTACTCCGCATAACGGTTGATCCATGTGACATCGCCCGTGGCTTGCTCCAGCACCTTGGCGAAGAGCTTCTCTGCCCGCTCGACTTCCTCGGGTAGGAACGCAATTGAGACGATCCGGCACTCCAGGCCCTTCTCTGACAGCGGGTCCAGGCTGGGCGGGTTGAGCTGGCCCAGCGTCACGTCATCCAGACCTGAGTATTCCTTCAGGGCCACGTCGTTGATCTCGTCGTACAGCTCGCGCAAAATGGCCAGATCATCCTGGCCGGCGATGGCGTTGTGCGAAAGCTGGATGGCCACCTGCTGGGCGCGCGTCAGTTTGCGGTCGGTGTAGAGTACAATGATCTCCGCCAGTCCGGCTTCCTGGGCGGCCTTGACGCGGTGATTGCCTGAGAGAATGGCATAGCGGTCCCCGCGGCGGATCGCAAACGGCACGCTTGTCAGGCAGCCGTCGCGTTTGATGTTCTCCACCAGGCGCTTGTGCTGCTCGACCCGCATAAAGCGAGCGTTCTTCTCCAGCAGGTCGCAGGCGCTGATGGGCACCATCGCCACGCGCACGCTGGAGGCCGCCAGCTTCTCATTCACGGCGTCACTGGCGCTATGCTTTTCGACTGACTGTGATTCCCTTTCCACCATGCAAAACCCTCCTGCAGGGACCACCGTCCGGCGGCGCCCAGGTAATTGACTTTGCCTTCGCTGCGGCTGTGGACATCGAACAGGCCGCGGTACTTCATGGAGACTGCCCGTTCCGTAAATGCCGTGGTGCCGATTGTGCGGATGCGGCAGCAGAGCCACTGTTCCAGATCGGCCCGCACCTCGCCGCTGACGGCGCAGGCCAGGATCAGCTTGCTCAGGCGCTTGTGGGGCGTGGGCCGCACGGCGAAGTCCGACAGCAGATACAGATCGCAGGGCAGCGGGCCCCGCGGCAGGGCGAACGAGAATGCCCCGATCAACCTGCCGGCCGACAGCACGGCGTAGTTGCGCGGGGCGTCGCAGACGATGATGCTCTGGGAGAGGTACAGGCTGCGGATGGCGTTCATGATCTTGGCGTCGATCTGCACCACCTGGATGGGCTCGACCACTTCATCCGCTCGGGGCGCCCACGGATTGTGACCGATCTGCTGACGGGCAGCCGCGTAGCGGGTAGGCGCAGCGTCGCTGTACATGAATACCGGCTTGCTGCGCAGGGAGGTCTGGACCGTTGCGACGTGCTGGCTGGCCAGGGCCGGCTGCTCAGTATCGCTGGAGATCATCCAGTGCTTGAAGCTGCGAACCGTCTGGCTGAACTGCTCGAAATCTTCAGGGCTGAAGACCTGGTAGCTGGGCTTGGGCCAGTCGAAGACAGCATCGAGCTTCTTGAACAGCCGCTCATATCCACCCTTGTACGTGGGCGGAAAGCTGATGCAGACGGCACTGCGATCCGCCCCAGCCAGGAACTCGCGGCAGTCGCCCGCAAAGTATGAGAGGTTCAGCCCAGTCAGGGCCTTCGTCACCCGCTCGACCGTCGTTGCATGAAGTTGCGGCCAGCAACGTCGGTATTCATCCCGCATCCGCAAGGCGTAGGCATTCTCGCCGCCGACCTTGAGCATCTCACCCGTCAGCAGCAGCGTGGCAATCGTCGCCGGCCCCGGCTCCATGTACTGCCCCAGCCACTCAAACTCTGGCGACTTCACCTTGTACGGCTGGGCATGACCGGCCAGGTGCCAGCCCAAGGCGCAGGAATAGATGGACACGTCATTGGAATGGATGGCCCCGACGTCGCAGCGGGCAAGAATGCGCTCGACGGTGAAGTTGCCGCTGCAGGCAACGAACACAGGCAGCCCGCGCCACTGCTGCGCCGCCGTCTCCAGCACTGCTCGCATGTACCGATTGATGGACCCGATGAACATGCTGCCATTGTCTGGCAGTGTCAAGAAGCTTTGGCACGATAACGACGAGAGGCAGGAGAGATAAAAGGACTCTACTCATGCTGTAGATAGAATAGTTCCAGTTCATCCATCATTACGTCAGAAGGGTCTTCACCCCGCTCCTTGATGTAGAGCATGTCTTCAAGATGCTCGGGACGGAGGAAAAGAATTACTACTTGGTCCTCAGAGAAGATCCCATTCCTTCTAATATGCGCAGAATTGTCCGGCATCTTGCTACTCACGATTACGGCTAATCGCCCCATAGCCTTTCGCAGATATGATCGCGTCTGGATAACTTCGTCTTTTCCTATATCGCTTTTATCATAGTTCTTGAATTCGAACAGAACCATCCTGGCGCTCAGTTCCCGATACAGTCTGGCCCAATTCGAAGTTCCGGTATCGTTGCGGTTCGGAAAGACCAAGTCTCTGCGGTCGATACCTGAATATGTGCGGGCCTGGACGACTGGAGCACGAAGAGGAGGAACGAAAAGGTATGTTAAGATCTCCGTACATATGTCCTCGAAGGCCTTCCAATGCTGGGCTCCTGCTTGGCAAGCCTTTAGTCTATTCACTAATACAGGAACACTGCTCATTTGTGTTCCTCCTGCCCGAAGTGCTTTGAGACTAGGTCCGGATATCTGGCAATGAGATCCCGCAACTTAGGACCGTCTATGATTCTTATGGGCTTGCGCTCACTTTCGCGGTAAGACTTCAGCCAATCTTGTGCCGACAATGTCAACTGGCTGCTTGTGACAACAGCACCATAGTAATCTGGAGGCAAGTTCGATAAAACGCCGGCCATTTGTCTGAGCGCAGCAATATCGGGCCGACTCTGGTTGTAGTGTTTCGCTTCGAATATCCAATTTGAGTCAACTGTTTGGCCAAAAGGATCCCTCTGTCGCCAAACCGCTTTGACATCATATCCACTGCTGGCATATCCTGAAAGTTGTATCTCTTTGAAGCGAAGCTTATGTAGAAGATCTGCCAGAAGTCGCTCAAATGCTTTCCAAGTAAGATGATCAAGATCAATTCTTTCAAGATCTACAATGTAAGCGACAAGCCTATCGATTTCCCTCGCGTCCCTGGCGTATGGTCTAATCCTAAAGGTGGTTCGATGAGCAATTGCCGATGGAACCCTTGCCATGCCAAAAACGACTGGAATAACAGTGACATCCCTTTTGTGCAATTGCCGATCCAGAGCAGCGTTCAGTTCTTCTCGCAACCACGAATACTTGGAATCTCCTGGCTGAAGCAGAAGTACGAGATAGTCACTTGATTCCACTGCCGAGAATATCGTTGCGGCCATGCTGCGGCCAAATTCAACACCAGAACCATCTGTCAGAACATCAAAGTTCTTACGACGCAGATCTTGCGCAAGTTTCTCAATCAGCCCACCGGCGTAAGAAGAAGCGGAGATCAGTACACGTGACCGTTTTATCATGGCCTATCCTAGCTAGTAGAGTAGCCTGCTGTCCATGTTGCAGAAGCTTGAAGCTAGGAAGCGTACTCAAATAAACAGGGGTATGCAACATTCGTCACTTCTCCATAGCGCCGCCGTGGCTGCGAGCCACGTCTTCTGACCTGGTGGGTCAGCGTGCCCAAACACCGGCGGCGCATCACTAAAAGAGCCTCTGTTGGCCCTTCACATTTCCATTCTCTGGGGCTGTCAAGGCCCCCAGTGCAAGATGCTCGATTTCCATCTGCCACAGGCCTCCAAGCCACTCTGCCAGGATCTTGCGATGGCAGATGTTCACATCGCTGCAGCCGCACAGGAGCACGGGCGACTTGCCGCTGCCGGCGATCTCCCGCAAGAGCGTCGCGGCGCCGGCCTCGAAGTTGACGATCTCGATGGGCCCGGCTTTGTAGTTGCGGTTGCCGAACTGCTTGAGCCAGAGGTACTGGCCCGGCAGCCGTTTGGCCAGGGACGTGCTGTTCCAGATCGGGTTGCGCGACCGGGGCATCATCCGCACGTCCACCAGCAGGCCGTTCACTTTGTCCACCGCGGCCTGGACGTCTTCAATCTTCCAGCCGGTATATCCAAGGGTGTAGATGGTCATTCTGCACTCTCCTTCGTTGCTGCTTCGAGTTCTGCGATCTTTTGAGAAGCCAAGCGGGCGTGTTCACGCAGCGGGTAGGAATGGCTGGTCAGGGCCAGGGGCAGTAGATATTCGCCCACGGCCTCCAGTTCTTCGGCCGCTTCGCTGCTGGCACTGTCCATGCCCGCCAGGCTGGGCTGGCGGTAGAGGCCCGTGAGGCGATTGATTTCCCGCTGGACGTCCAGGGCCTTGGCGAGATTGGGCCCATTGCCATCGACGCCGGCGCGGATGCAGCGGCTGTAAAGATCATTGAGCCGCGTCAGGGCCGTGCCCAGCAGTTCGTCGCGGTTGTATTCAGCGGCCAGCGTCAGGCGCTTCCGCGCCTCGGCGATCACCGCCTTGACCTGAGCGGGGTCCACATCCAGCTTGGCGATGCAGGCCTGCTCCAGGTCTGCACCGGCCAGGCCGCTGACCATCCAGAGAAGAATTCTTTCGATTGTTGAATCGCTCGTACTCATATCAAAGACTCCTTTGCCAGGGCCACTGTCAGCAACTGCACCGCCCGGCGGAAGCTCAGGCGGCCGTCGCAAATGGCCTGGTCAACTATTTGACTGAATGAACCAGGAGACAGGTTCTTGCCCGTCTCCCTCTTCCAAATCGCTGCCAGTAACTGCCGGCACGACTGGACCAGGGTCTGGGCGTCCGACTCAAACGTCAGGCCGGTGCAGCGGTCGCGGAATCGCTGGCTGAGCTTGCCGGCGTAGTTGGTGGTGAACACCACCACGGTTTTGGCCGGCAGGGACTCCAGGCGGTCCAGCCAGATCGTCTCGGCGGCCGGGTGCATCCGGTCTGCCTCATTGACGATGATGACCTTCCAGCCGCTGCCGTAGAACGGCCGGTTCCACATCAGCCGCGCCGTGTCCCGCACGGCCTCGGCTGTCTGCTCGCCCGAGGCGATCACGTACACACCGCCGAACTCTTGCTGAGCCAGGTCGCAGCCCAGAGCACTGGCCAATGCCAGGGCGGCTGAGGTCTTGCCCGTGCCCGTCTCGCCCTCGAAGATCAGAGCTGAGGGGTAAGGCGCCGCGGCGAACTTTCGCAGGAACGTCACCACGGCATCCTGGCCCCAGAGGCAGTCCAGGCTGGTGGGCCGATACTTGTCCACCAGGGAGCCGCCCTTGGCTGACTCCTGCAGCAATGGTAAGGTTTCTGGTTTGGGGGATGGATACAGCAGTGTCCACAGCCGCTGCCAGGTCAGGCCGATCTCTTTGGCCAGTTTGCCAAGGCTCTCCCCGGCCGTGCGGCGCTGGCGGATGGTGTCCAAGAGGGACTGATCTATCGACGTCATTGGCCATCACCTCCCTCCGGCTTTTCAACTTCGCTCTCTTCGTCCACTTCGCAGTTGAAGTGGCTCTCCGAGATCCGCAGCGACTCGTCGAAGTTCAATTCATTCTGACAGGCCCAGTGCCGCAGGTCCGCCAACAGATCCGTCAGCCGCTCCTGCTGGGACTCCGACTCAAAGTCCCACATATCGGTGGTGTTGTTGACCTTGACGCCAGCGTAGGCGTCCACGGCCACCTGCCCGCATGAGGCGCGATCTTTATTTCGCTCGATTGCTTCGATGTTTACATTGTCTGCCATAGTCAATACTCCGTACTTGGCGCGGAGACGCAGAGAGATACAATGCTCCTATGCTCCGCACGGTTCAAATCCTGGTAGTTGGGCTGATTTCACTGACATTCGGCTGTGATAAGGATGGGCCTGCTATGAGCCAACATGCACCCACATTTCAGTTTGGGGTCGAGGAAGTCTTCTACATCAAGTCAATCGACCGAGTTATCCTTGTGGGCACGGTAAAGGGTGGCACTGTCCGCCCTGGCGACAAGGCCACTGTGCACTGCCGTTGTGGCCCTATTGCGGTTGTGGTCGAAGGAATCGAAACGATTAAGGAAGGGGCAGTTCAACTTGCCTCTACGGGACAACAGGTTGGACTTCGACTTCAGGGAATTAGCAAGGACCAGCCTCTGAAGGGGGACGTAATTATTGGTGAAGCTCGGGAGTAAGGTCACAGCACCGCATGCATGTCGCGGGCTACCTGTTCGAGTTCACGTTCCATCTGTGCCGGCGTCACTTCCGAGTCAGGGTCGCCGGCGTTGTCGAAGTCCAGGACCACAACGTCCTCGTGTTTGTTTTCTGAATAGACGCCCTGCACGATGCCGCCGCGGACAACGATTACGATCATGGTTTGATCCTTTCAGTTTTGGGAGGGGAATAACTCAATCTTCACCAATTAACATGATGGTCAAGACCGGCGTCGCGTCGTCGCCGGGTCCTACGTGAGCCCACAGCTTGAAGTGGGCCACGTCGAACTCCAGCCGATCAGTCTTGGCCTCGCGGGTGCAGCGGATGGTTTCACGGAGGGTCTGCAGGACGGCCAGCAATGCCGCCTGCTTCATCCGCTCATCGCTCATGCCCTCTGTGACTTCAGCCACCACGCCGCACGTCATGGCCGTGTGGATGATGAACCCCGCCCGCCGGGCCAACGCCGACACGTCCACCAGGACACCATCTTCAATGGCCTGCGCCCGCGTATAGGCGAAGATCACCGGGCCAAAGGGCTGCTCTGCACTGAGCTGGTCTTCCGGGACACCCGCCTTTCGCAGGGCGTCCCACGTTTCAGCATCCAGCAGATGGCCGGATTTACTGGGCTTGATGGGCTTACACATGGAGCACCCCGCTTTCCTGCGTTGAAGCGCATTGCCGCAGCCAGCTTTCGGCGCCGCTGCGGCTGGTGATATCCGCTTCGGCCAGATAATCGATGCCGCCGCGGTCCTGCTGAGGAAGCTTCTCACAGCAGCCCATGCCGTCATCGAGCACACCCGGCACATGCCGGGCCAGCCCGTATAGGGCCACCAGGCGGCTGTAAGCGATCTCCGCCAGGGCCACCGATACGCTGCCCAGGTCCATGGGCATGTCCGCACGCTTAACCACGTAGCGGCTGACCACCATGCGGCTTTCACTGCTCATGCGGCTGATCGTCCAGAATGCGACGATTTCCACATTGAGGCCGCGCTGGCTGAGGATGTCCGCCAAGGCCGCTGCCGCGGCGCCACGCCAGAGAAGATGCTCTGACCGCTGGCCGGCATTGACCGTCAGGTTGACGCCGATGGTCACAGAGCGGCGGGGCTGGGTTTCCCGGGTCATACGCTCCCAGGGCGTGAGGCTGCGAACCAGAACCGACTCGGCTTCCAGTTCGTCGCCCCATTCCTGATTGCGGCGGACCTTACGACGCGTGCAGACCGGGGGACTGATCTCATCCACCAACTGCTTTCGCATGTCTTCCACCGCATCCAAGAGGTGCCGCGGCGGATTGGCAATCGTGTCCAGCAGCTTTTCGCGGGTGAAGTAATTCGCCCAGGCATCGTGGCCGCTGGTATGTTCGGCAATGCGGCCTGCGATGAAGCTGCGGTTGCCATCGTTCTGGGCGTAATCGGCCAGAGCATCGATCACGGCCTCGCCGACTGAATCGAACGTGATGCGGTCGATGCCGTCGCTGTCCCTGTGGACGGGATTTTGTGAAGTGACCTGCCCTTCGCTACGGTGCAGGCGGTTCTTGAGGCGCCGGGGGCGGCGCTGCTGACGGGTTTCTTGATGGGATTGCTGCTGTTGAGTGCCGCTCTTGAGGATGCCCCAGAGCCGCTGCCAGGGGATACCGGCTTCTTTGGCCAGGGCAGTGACCTTTTCGCCACGGGCGTAACGTTGACGCAGATTATTTAGAATTTCGCGGTTCATGTTACGCCTCCTCGCCGACTTTGGACTTTTCATCTGCTGACCAGTCCTGGAAGAACCGGCTCTTCACATCCTCCAGCGTTTTGCCTGCGACCAAAGCCTTGACCGCCTGTTCGACCAGACGGGTGGAGGCAATGCGGCGCAGGCGGTTGTCTGCAATACGGTCACGCAGCCGATTCACCCAGTCGAGCAGCTCGGACGCCTGATCGGCATCCAGAGCCGAGCGGGCCATGTCCGCTTCCAGATCGGTGTCATAGCCGACATTAATCTTGGACAGGACGAACCGATCCAGGGTGGCGCCGTCCAGAGCGTTGCGGCCGACGTAGACCATGTCACCGCCGCGGCCATACGTGTTGGCAGCCGCCGCGATGACGCAGTCAGCATGCCGCTCGATCACTTCACCCGTAACCGGGTTGCACAGAACCCCGTTAGCCAGGGCGGCATTGATCGAGACCATCACATTGCCGTCTGCAGCGTCAACTTCGTCGAAGAGGAAGACACCGCCGTTGCGGTAAATGCGAATGAAGGGGGATTCGACATACGCCCAGGTGCCATCCGCCTGGGGCAGCATCCGGCCAAAGATATGCGTTTCCGTGACGCCGGCCGAGAGACTGATGAACCCAAAGCTGCGGCCAAGGGCCTTGGCAGCATGCTTAACCAGCGTGGTCTTGCCCGTGCCGGCCGGGCCGACAAGCATGACGTTGCTGTGGCCTTCACCGATCAGGGACATGACCTGCTCGAACTGGCGATGGGTGCGATCCGACAGGGTGTTGACCGTGCCGTCGGACAGGTGCACTTCCACCGGCCGCGGCAGCCGCGCCGCCGCCACAGCCTCATCGACGATGCCGCGGACCTTCGATTCGTCCAGGTCCTGCTTAAGCTCCAGGTGCTCATTGATGGCACCTGCCAGGCGTTTGAATATGTCTTGGTACTGCTCAATGTGCGTGGTAGATTCTGATGCGATCATGGGAAAGCTCACTTTCCTGTGGTCAGGCCAACGTGGTGCTGATAACACTGCGTTGGCCGCTTGTTTGGGGGGAGGGTCGGGGCCTGAACGCCAGGCCCCAGAAGAGGGATTTTCAGTTTCTGCTTTGCGGATACGTTCTGCCAGGAAGGCTACCCCTTCGGAGTCAGTCACCATTCCGCCGCGATTAGGTTTTCAAGGAGCTTGCAGGCCCATCTTGCATGGGTTTCTTATTATCATAAGTATATGCTATTACATGACTTATGGCAAGAGAATAGCGGATTTGCAGTAAGATTTATGCCACTTCTAAGCGTAGAGTTGGAATTTAGTTACGACTGCTGGTGAAAAGATTGTGAAGATTTTTTGCGGCAGTTATCATGACAAACAAGTCGAAACGACTGCCGCTTGGGGACAGCGCACGGCTCATCAGGCGCCATGCGAAGGCTCAGGGCAGGAATGACGCCAACTTGCTGACGACCATACGCCCCGGCAGCGACAGCAGCCTCTCTGCGCCTAATCCTCCCTCCAAGCGCGGCAGCTGTCCTGCTTGGCAGGAAGCCACGAAGAAGGGCAGGGGCAAGTAACGCTGCCAGATGTGGGCTCGACTGGAGTTGATGGCGAAGCCAGCGCAGGAAGGAATGATGCAATGGCAACTATTATAGCGTCGGGTCTTCCAGATGAGATACCGATCAATGAACTGAAAGCCGCAACACAATCGTTGGATGTCCGCGCAGCCATGCGATATGTCACCACGGCCAGTTGTCTGCTCCTACGCGGCAAGACGGAACATCATGCTCTGGTAAATGGGATCAACCTGCCTCTTCTTGCCAAGGCCTTCGGGCTGTGGGCCCAAATAGATGGTGGTCGCCCGCTTCATTTAACGGGGTATCCAAACGATGAGGGTGGTTGGTTTCTTCATGCCCTTAACTCGCTGCCGTGGCGATCTGTGAACGAACCCAATCTCGATGAAACGATGGTCAGCTGGCTTATCAGGCAGGCATACATACGTTACGCGACGGACGACCCGCTCGATGCACGCATAGCACGAACTTGGATGATGTTCCATGATCTGGTCCAGGAAGGCGGGCTGGCAGTCGCAAATCCTTCAGAGGAGCTGAGGCGCCTGATAGGAGTGTCTGCCGAAGACCTTTGGGTCCTTGGCATGGCGATGTGGGGCTTCCATGTCATAACCACATCTACAAATGCCCAGAAGTGGCTGTTTGACCCAGATTTGTTCGTGCGTGAAGGGCCACACCAGCACGAAGTCAATGAGACGCTGCGCCGCACTTTGAGCGCTGTGGCAAGGACGCCCCAACAATTGCGTCAGATGTACGATGCGGCATCCTCCAAGTACCGGGATCCCGAAAGCCGCGACAAGTACTGGATGAGCGAGTTCAATATCCTTCGTGACTTTCCCGTGGTTGCTTTTGGTGATGGAACTTACTGTGCCCCATTCCCGACCTATGCATTGACGCGAGCTATTGATGGATTCTACTTCGACTTGGTTGAAGATTATGCCGAGAAGGCACGATTGTCTGGTCGGAGAGGCAACCCCTACGATAACGAAATGACGGCCACTCTGGGTACACTGTTTCAACGGTACGTCGGACGACAGCTGGAGCAACTGGCGATACCCGATGGTTGTCTGCTGCCCGAGTTCAAGTACGGTCCCCGAAAATCTCGCAAAGACAGTCCTGACTGGTTACTTCTCCGCCCCGGCGCAGTGCCAATCTTTGTTGAATGCAAGGCGAGGCAACCCTCTCTAGATGTGCAACGCTATGCATCGACAGAACTTCTGATATCCGAGGCGAAAGCGGCTCTTTCCAAGGCGTGTGGACAACTGGCCAAATTCGTTGCAGAAATCGGTGCTCGCGAGCCGGGGCTGGATCGTTTCTTCGGTCAAGAACAGTTTGTTTGCGTTGTTGTGACGCCCGTGCCTTTTCCGTTCCATATGATTCCGGATGTTCGGTCCATTATCGAAGGTGCGGCAAGCGGGCAAGGACCTGCTTGGGAAAAGTATCGAAAGCAAATTCTGCTCGTACCGATGTCCATTCGTGAATTGGAAACCGTGGTAGCAGCTGAAATCACATTAGGCGTACCGGTCGAGGAACAACTGGTTGAGTACGCACATTATCGCGCAACCGCAAATCGAATCGAAGGGTGGGACGGAATAGCCCCGATCTTCCCACGTCACATTGAGGAGTGGCTGCAAGAACGTCTCAACAATAGTCGACGAATCGTAAATCCTTTGTGCACCAAAATATGGCAAGAATTCACGGACTACTGCCAACGCCGCATTTTTGGAGAGAGCATAGCAGACACCGTTACTGGTATGAAGATTTCTATGACTCATCGGTTAGCATATGACTTGTGGGAAAAGCGAGGCGGGCCCTTGTGTGATGACCTGCGGGATTGGTTTGAAGCCGAGCGTATTCTTGGCTCCTTGCTGTCGAGGTAGTCCATTATTTCTTACAAAGAAAGATTAGTCCCTACCGGGGTGGTTCCCCCCGAGCACGGCGGTCGTCGGCGGCTCGCCAGGGACCCGCACGACGCGTCGGCACGCACTCGGCGGCTCTACGCTCACTCGAACAGCCCCGCCTGACCGCTCAGGGCCTTCTCGATAGCCTGGTCAATCTGTCGCTCCAGAGCCTTGGCTTCCTGGAGCACCTGAGGCTCGTGCCCTCGAAAGAACTCCTTCTGCTTGTCTCTCATCGCCTTGACCAGTTTGGCCAGTTCACGTCCATCCATCGCTGCTCCTCTCTTGGCCCTTGGGCCACGCCATGACCTCCTTGCTGATCAGCGGGCCGTCATAGCCCGCGCAGTAGTGCCAGGAATCGGGTGGCGGATCACAGAACCTCTCGCCGGTGCCCCAGACCACTTTTGTGCCGCCGATGTAGTCGGCGCAGTAGTACTGGCCGGCGGAGTTGAAGAACTTCTGACAGTCCGTGCAGCGACAGTACCGCAGCAGCGTCACGGGCGCGGGCATCGGAAAGGCGGGCACGGCTGGAGGCGCCGGGGCCGGCAGCAAAGCCTTGGGTTTGCGGGCCGTCAAGAACTCATACATGACCTGCCCCCTTGACCAGTGCCGAATGGTGCCAGGCAGTACCGCGGTATCTCCTATTGTCTCCTAGCTCGTCTTGCGCGCGCGTGCGCGCATGCGCGTGCGCGCGCACACACGCGGTATATAGAGAATTTCGCGGTACTGTGCGGTACTTGATGCGTAAGTCTTTGCTGGAGCAACTGCATATCACCAGCGGTGACTGCGGTACATCGCGGTACCTGGCTGGTACTGTGCGGTACTTTTTACTCATTCGACACCCCACTGAGCGAGATCCCCTCGTAGAAACGGCCGGTGGCCTGATTCCGTCGCGTCGTCAGCCCCGGCACCGCTGCCAGCAGATCGCGTCCAAACGTCTGGCGCGTCGTGGTCGTATTGCGGCCGTCTTTCTGACACCAGCCCTTCCAGGCACCATAAAGATCCTCCACACGCGAGCGATGCCCCGCGCCAATGATGCAGCAGTCGCGAACGAACGCCCCGACCGGACTGGACAGTTCCTCCACGTCCTGCAGAGTGTCGCTGGAACTGGTGGGCAGTTCGAAATACCCCCGATCATGCAGTCGCACCCATCCCTGCAGCGCCCACAGGAGAATCCCAGGAAGCTCCGACATGAGCTTGCTCGTCAGGTGCGTATCTTCGTGGCCGTAGAAGCTCTGGCGAAGCGTCAGCAGCAGAAACCGATTGGCCAGAGCGCCGCTGGCGTCATTGATCCGCGGCAACTCGTTGGTCAGGAACACAAACCGCGTCGGCAGCTTCATGGTCAGCGCCGGCAGGAACTTTCGCTCGATGGTGAGATTGTCTTCCCCGCTGATGCACAGCAGCCGCTCGATCACCGTTCCAACGTCATTGCCGGTGAAGCGAGCGTCCGAGACGATGGCCAGGCTCTTGCCAACCAGGGGCTGCAGGCCAAACGGCCCGGCCAGGCCGCTGGTGGTCGGGCCGGCGACGTTGGCTGGACCGACCAGGCGGCTCAAGATGCGGCCGATGGTGCCCTTGCCGGAGCGTTTGGGGCCTACCAGCAGCAGCATCTTCTGCTGGCTGGTATCGGCGGTCAGGCAGTACCCAAACCACTCCTGGAGCAAGGCGATGGACTGCTGATCGTCGCCCCAGAGCTGTTCCAAGAAGTCCAGCCATGCTTCCGGCCAGGGGGCATGGCGGTCAAAATCGAAGTCCAGGGCGTTGGTGGTGAACAGTGCCGGCGTCGGCGGCAGCACCGTCTCTGAAGAGATATGCAAGTTGTATGACCGGCAGGGCAGAATCTCCGTCGCCGGCGGCCGCTCAGGCTTCCCATCCAGCCATGCCGGCGGGACGATAGAGGCGGGCAGGTGCGCCCGAACGCGCAGCGATTCCAGGGCAGCATTGATCGTGGTGGGATTGGACTCGAAGTCCACCAGCTCCAACTCATTGGTTTTCTTGTCGAACACATATCGCAGCGCTTCATGCAGCCAAGACTGGAGTTGCTTGCGCACTGCCTGGTCTTCGGCCTCGACGAAGCGATTATCCCGCCAGACCATGAACACCCCGCCGTGGCCATGAATGGTGCGGCCCTCAGGGTGGCTGTGGAAGGCGTTGATGAACGCGTCGGCGGTGGGCAGCGTGCGGCGGGGCGACAGGACAAGCCGGCCTGTGGCCGGATCAGGCTGGCCCAATTTGACCACGGGCTCATCGGGCGCAGCGGCGGCGGCAATTTCAGGCTCGACGGGCTGTTCGTAAGGGGTCGCCGCCTCGACCAGTGCCAGGAGTTCCGCAGCCGTGCCGCCCGCCGCCAGCCAGTCAGAGGCGTCTTTGACGTCGCCGGCTAGTTCGATGATCTTGACCTGAGCTGCCTTGCCATTGAGTCGCTGGGCGACGTCCTGGGCATGCTTGCGGCCGGGGGCGTCTTTGTCGGGCAGGATCGCCACCCGGCGCCCGTGCAGAGGGCTGTCGCCCGAGAGTTTGCTCCACTTGCCGGCACCCATCGGGTTGCACGTGGCCACCAGGCCCGCGGCAGCCAGATTGTCGGCGTCCTTCTCGCCCTCGACGATGAACACCCACTGTGCAGGATCGGCCGCTGCAAGCTCAGGCAGGCGGTACAGCACGCGGGGCGTGTCGCCCAGATCCCACAGCCAACCGCCGTTGCCGTCGCTGCGGCGCTGGCGGAAGTCTTTGGGCTCAAACCGCACGCTCTGGAAGAGCAGATTGCCCTGGGCGTCGCGATAGTCATAGGTCGCGACGATGCGGGACTGGGGCCTGGCCTGGTCGGGCGGGAAGAGGGCTTGCATTGGCAGATCCAACGCCTTGCACACGGCCATTGTTGAACAGCCTGCCTGGCAGTGCAGCAGCGCCCGTCCGTCGTCGCCACGGCCGATGCTGAGGCTGGGGTTCTGGTCCCCGTGGGCCGGGCATCGGGCCTGCCACTGGTCGGGGCCAGTTTTCTTGACGGCATCGAGACGCTCCAGAATGTCCTGCACGGGATCAGTCATGGCGTTCAATCGCCTCCCGCACGTCGTCGATGCTGTACGCCGGGACGTAGAGTCCGCAGCGATGGGCGATCTCCTGGGCCATGAACTTCTGGGCCGGCGACTGGCGGCCGCCAGGGGCTTTGCACTCGACGCCGATGAACCGCCCGTCAGGCAGCAGGCCCGTGATGTCCGGCCAGCCTGCCGGCACCGTGTCGGCACCCCACGAGCCGGCGCGATATGCAGCTCCGGCATCGGTGACGGCCACGAGCGCACCGATGGAGCGGAGATATCCAATGATCGCCCGCTGGATATCTCGCTCGGGCTTACCCCTGGCCTTGGTGGTTTTGAAGACGTCGCTGGCGCGCAGGCTCATCGCATCGCCTCCTGCGCGAAGTCCCAGCCGGCCTGCCAGCACGTGGCTTTCTCGCTGCCTGCAGGGAAGGGATTGCGCCCGTCGCCGCCACGGCGGGCAGCCCAGAAGCCCCGATAGAAGGCATGCATCCGGCGACCCTCTTTGGCGGCTTTGGACTTCTCAATCATCCTCTTTTGACGGTTCGGGCACATAACGGTCATCCCTGACCTTGGGGTTCATCACGTTGGGCTGCCAGCGCGTAATGCGCCCGCAGCGATCAACCTGATCGACGTACACCCGCAGTCGCCGCGCGATCTCGCGCTGGTCCTTGAGCGTCCTTTCCTTGACACGCACCCGCATGGGGCACTCCTTTGCCCACGCCTGTATTCACATGTCCGGCAATGTCAGATCAGAAGGGAAGGATCATTGCCGGACCTTTGGCGAGCATCGTTGCCCAGTCTGCACCGGTCAGCCCAGCCGGTTGCTTGCCAGAGAAAAGCTCACCGAGAATCCTGAACCACTCGTTCTCGATAGCCTCTTGAGTCCATTTGGGCCCCTGGCAGTGCTTGCAGAACTCCGCCCACGCCTGTTCCATGGTCGCTGTCGCCGGAGCCGCCGGCCCAGCGGGCGCGGGGGCCTGAGCGGGCCGCGGCGGCGGGGTCTGCGCCGGGGCGGGCGTGCCGCCGGCCAGCGCACGGAATCGCGCGCCCAGTCGGGCATTGATCGCCCGGCGGCTTTCGTCGTCGCCTTTGCTCACAGCGGCGGCCGAACTGCCGTAGGGATTGAGGAACTGGACCTTGATGCGGGTCTTGCCGTTGTACTGCTCGCCGCCCAGCT
Organism: Planctomycetaceae bacterium; assembly: GCA_021371965.1. Next base: position 29,232 of record JAJFVE010000155.1, on the reverse strand, counting down.
TTACCTGGACAGGCTTTTCGCGCAGATTCTCGGCATTGTCCTGCATCCAGAACGGGTCGCGCCCGTCCCAGCCCAGGGTGGCCTTGAGCGAGTCGATGGCAGTGGTATTGAGAGCGCCGTCTTTCTTCTCCAGATAGAAGTAGCCGGTGATTTCCATGCCTTCTGCAGAGCAGTCGATCCAACTGCCATTGGAAAGCTCCTCATACAGCCGCAGCAGAATCGAGCACGTCAGCAGGTTATTGGGGCCGCTCTGGGTGATCCCGATATCCAGCGGGTACGCATTGAACAGGCCTTCACGGTTAGGAAGCATTGCACACAACTCCTATTTCTGGCCCAGCAGGCGGGCCCAGACGGCGGTATCGAACTTGTTCAGGGGCATGGGCTCACTCATCGTGCGGCTCTTCGCCATGCAGTGCGGCAGTTCCACCGGATAGATGGTCCGGGTACCGCTGCCCTTGGCTTTGCCATCTTTGGTGTCGAGGTCGTAGCCAATAAAGAGCACGTGATCAGCCCACTCACGCACGCGCAGGCGGATCGAGTTCTTGCCGCTGGCGGGCGACTGCAGCCGCGGTTCGTAGCGGATGTAATCTTCACCGGCCGGATTGGGAACTTCGGCTGTGCAGTCGTGCGCGATCAACACCACGTGGCGGCCGGCGCGGACGTGCTGGTCAAGATCACCAAGCAGCGTCAGGAACGTCTCGTAAACGTGCGAGTAGCCCTTGCCGAATCCGTAGTCTTCGATCCGCTCGACCTTGTTGCCCTTTTCATGCGGCACGTTCTTGATGACCCAGGCCGTCGCCCACTCTTCGGCCTTGGTCGCCGAGTCGATCACGATGGTCTTGATCTCATCCCAGCCGCCCATGTGCAGCGTGTCGCGCAGGGCCTGCCAGCCCTCGGCGCCGGTCTTGCCCTTGATGGTGCTGATGATCTTGATTTGGTCCAGGATCTCCTGGGGCATCTGGCTGCGAAGAACGGGCAAGGATTCCTCCAGATCAAAGAAGCCTTTCATACCGGGGGCGGCACAGGCAGTATTGGTCTTGCCACCACCGCCTGGACCGAAGATCGTCACTCGATGCGCGTCGGCAAGGGGAATGGCTCCAAACGTTACCGCCTGCGGCTGAGGCGGCGGCGCGTGGCGATTGGTCAGATTGTTTCTGGCGGGTACTCCTACAGCAGTCATCACAGACTCCTTTCACAAAAGACAACCGACCCCTCATCAGGAGGACAGTTCCGGATGCGGATCGGCAATGATCTCAAAGCCCAGCGGCGCCTGGCCGGCACTGACCTGGATGTTGTTGAAGCACAACTCGCTGTACTCGCAGTACGCGCAGGTCATTCGGTTGATGTTGCGATACCAGCGATGGCTGGCCATCGAGTCCTGGAGAGCACAGATCTGCTGCCACAGTTCGACCTGGAACTCGCGGAGTTCATCTTCCAGGGCGGGAATCTCGCGGCGCTGGAAGTAATACTCCGGCCGCTCGTTGATATCCCCGTAGAGGCGCTGGCCGAACTGCTGGGGCGTCTCGCTCTTCTTGCAGCGGATGGTAGGCTTGCGGGTCACGTCATAGAGACACGTGCTGACATCATGCCCCAGCGACCGCGCCGCCAGGATATACAGCGAAAGCTGCGGATCAGCGTGCAGCCGCTGCCAGTAGTCGCTGCCCTCGCCGATGTCTTCGCCGGCGGTCTTGTACTCCAGCAGGGCCATCCGGCCATCCCACAAGAGAACGATGCCATCCATCTTGCCGGCCAACATGAACGACTGGCTTTCCTGGCCGGTAGTGGGGTCGATAACCGGGATGCTGAAGGTCAACTCGCTGGCGACGAACTTCAGCCCGTCCTGCGAGTAGCACCACAGGTGGCCCGCCACAAGCTGGACCAGGATTTCACACTCGACTTGCCACTCATCGGGATCGGCCCAATCGGGGCAGATCTGGTAGCTGGCCCTGATCCATGCCAGAATCTCCTCGATGGAAGCGCCTTTGCCGAACATCTCCAACGCAAAGTGCCATGCCGAGCCAAGACGCAAAGCCACCCCCTTGCGAGCCCGCACGAATTTGTAAATGTACCTATTGCGGTACTTGCGGGGGCACAGTCGGTACGTGCCCAAGGCGGTATTGGTCAGAATCGTCATAGCTTGGGCTCCTGAGACGTGATCCGCTCTTCCAGTTGCCGCCACTCGGCCCGAATCTTCTCCAGGTCAGCCAGGGCCTCGCGATACATCCCCTCGGCATCGGCCATCCGCTTGAGGATGTCCGCCGCAAGCCGGATGTTGTCAGGGCTGGCCTTCGAGAAACTTGCCAAGCTCAGGGAGGCTGACACAGCCTGCTCCGGCGCCTGCGGTTCTGGAGCAAGCTGAACGGGCCGATCCTGGTAGCGGTCCTGGATGATCTGCTGTGCCTGCTCGACAGTGAGCACTTCGATCCTGCCAACTTCGCTGCCTCGGCGCAGGCGCAGCAGCGATGCGGAATGGTTAGCCGCCCGCTCGACGTCATATCGCCGGGCACGATTGAGTTCAGGCTTGAAGCCGCGGTACGTGGACACAAAGAACCGCACGTTGTCCACGTCAGCGACGATCCAGGGACCATCCTGAATTGCCTGTTCGACCTGTGTTGCAGATTGAATCACTGGCTCTGCCTTCTCCGGCTGCTGTGGTTTTTGGGATGACTGTGGCTGTTGCGGGTGGTTCACATTGCCCGCCGACCATGTATGAAGGTCTGTCAATGGCACACGCTCTTCTTTCCGGTGTCGCTGGAATGGCTGGACGATTCCGAACTGGCCCTCGACGCGAAGCAACCGCCCGCGGCCGAAGTGCTGGCTTGAGCCATGCGAGCGGATGCGGACATTGCTGCCGACATGCTGGTGAGGATTGGCAAGCTGCATCAGAGCCCCGCCTCTTCCAGGCGTTTCTCGGCCGCACGGATGGCGCGCAGCCTGGCCGCGGGGCCACGGTACAAGGAAGAGCGGTGCTCTCCCCTTGGGTACTCATCCAGCGGTTCTTCGGCTTTGGCCAGTTCCACGAAGAACCGGTTGAGAGCCGGCAGCGACGTAGCGATGTTACGCCCCACTTTCACGTACTCCAGCCTCACGCCGCGCAGTCCTATGCGGCACCACCGCCACAGCGTTGATATCGAAGGCTTCTTGCCGTTGATCCGCGGTAGAACCCTCGCGGCTTCTGAAAGGTCGATGATCCGTTCCTGCTCAATATCGATGGCCATCATTCCACTCCTGCTGTGCCCCGCAATGTGCGGGATCGACAAGCATCAGCATCGCACAAAGGCACGGGCGCTGAGTCTGATTGATGGCTGATCTGAGGCTGATTGAAAGCTGTTTGAGATCGCCCTGAGATTTGAACCGGATGCAGCCAAACAAAGTCCAACGCGATGGAAGCAGATGCCTCGGTATATTGGATGGACTGGCGGCCGGTGCAGCCGCCCAAAGGAAGTGACCATGGCAGCCGAACGAGAGGAAGTCACCTTCACGCGTGAAGAGTTCTATCAAAAGCTATGGGAGATACCCTCTCGCAAGCTGGCCAAACAACTTGGCTGTTCGGACGTACTTCTGGGCAGGATAGCTCGGTCTCTCCGCGTGCCCAAACCGTACGTGGGATATTGGTCAAGGCTCGCATCCGGAAAGAACCCTCGCAAGACCGCTTTGCGCCCCTGCGCTGATCCAGACGTGCAGAGCATCACTTTCTACCTCTATCCAAAGAAGAAGCCGCCTGAAATCGTCGCGCCCCCACCACCGCCAGAACCACTCGACGCGGACATACTGGACCTGCTGGATAAGGCAAGGAATCTGCCGCCGATCCAATTGGCCTCTTGCCTGCAAGACACATTGCCCGTGGTGCAGGACACCGCCACGTATCTGGAGTGGCTGGACAAGAATCGCACCGTGGATTTTCTGGGAGAGTACATTCCGCCGTACGATGGCCCGCCCTACCTGGACGTTGTCGTCAGTAAGAAATGCCGGCAACGGGCCCTGCTGATTTTCGACGCCTTTGCCAAAGCCGTTGAGGCGCTGGGCGGAAAAGTCCTCGTCCGCAAGGATGGCAAAGCATTCATGGATACAGCCCTCGTCACCGAGGTGTCTCTCGCTGGTCGCGACTCACGTTTTCGTTTGCGCGAAAAACAGGACATGGTCCTCAAGCGGCCACCCAAGAAGGGCGAGATCCAAAACCATAAATGCGACCGGGTCTGGACGGGCCTGCTGGGCTTCGACCGTGGGTCGGGAACCTGGGCCAGCGGCCCTGCCCACGATACGCCGCAGAAACGAAAGCTGGAAGACTGCCTTCTCCCGATGCTGATCGACATGATCGAATCCGAGGGACGCTACAGAATTTTTCGACGGGAGTGGGAGGCCGGCGCAGAGCAACGCGAAAAACAGCGTGAGGAACAGGAACGCCTGGACCGCCAACGGCGAGAGGAACTCCACCGAAAGCGGCAGAGCCTCATGATGAAGCAGGTCTATGAACGCCAGCGCGTGGAGAAGTTGATGGCCGATGCCGCCAACTGGCGGCGCAGCCAGGACATCCGCGATTACGTTGAGGCCCTCGAACAATACGCCCTGCAGAAGGACGGCGCCATTGCACCCGGCAGTGAGCAAGCGGAGTATATCGCCTGGGCCCGACAGCAGGCCGATCGCCTTGATCCTCGCATGCCCAGCCCGCCATCGGTGCTGGACGAAACACTTCCTGAGGTGATCAGCCCACCTGGAACATTACGTCCATAGCCTTGCGTCGATCTTCCTCGGCGTAGATGGTGGTGATGGCGGGGCTGCGATGGCCCAGGATGATCCGTGCGGTTTCGAGGCCGAATTCCTTGCGCAATTCGGTCGCCGCGTTGTGGCGAAGCTGGTGGGGATGCCAGTGGTGGTCTTTTCGCCACTGTTTGATCTGGGCCTTCTCCTCGGGTTTGAGACGCTTCTTGTACACCTCTACGCTTTCGCCCTTCTTCCTGGCCAGGAACGGCGGCAGCCGGAACGCCCGCACGCAGGCCTGCTTGATGGCAGTGGCGTAACTGTGCGAGTCGTAACGCTGGTGGAACTTGCGGACCAGATGCCCGCGCCGATTGCTGCCGGGCTTGTTGCCACAGCTCAAAGGGGTCTTGCGCTGGGCGAACATTCTCTCTCGGCGGGCGGCCTCGGCCTCGATCGGCGAGAAGCAATACTCCTGCGGCTCGCGGTTGATCAGGTAGCGTGACAGAATGCCCTGAGCCTGAGGCCCGATATAGATGGTGCGCTCATGGCCGTGGTAGGCGGTCTTGTGCTCCACCGGGGTGTACGTCCAGATCTTGCCTTCGCGGTTGATATCGCAGGGGCGCATGATCACAATTTCCCCGCTGCGGGCGGCCGTGAGCAACTGGAGCTGGATGATCGCCCAGACCTGCTCGCTGACGAACGGCTTGACGGCGTTGACCATTTCCATCGGCACCGGCCTGACGAAGCGGCCTTCCTTGACCTGGCAGCGTCCACGCTTGAGGCCGGCCACCGCCTGCAGCGCATGGTACGTGCTGCCGGGGACCATTTCATTTTCGGTGGCCCAGCGGAAGATTCGTTTGATCCGCCCGACGTGGTGGTTGATGTTGATGCGGCACCAGCCCTTTTCGATCATCTGCTGGCGAAGGGCCTTGAGCGCCAGGGGACCGAAGTCCGCGGCCCGGACATGGCCGTAGAGTTTGCGGACCATCGGGACGAGCTGTTTGAAATGGGCCTGTTCGGTCGTGGGCTTGTTGGCCATGGTCACGTAATAGGTCTGGGCGAAGGCCCAGTACTGATCGAGCACTTCCATGACGCTGATGGTCTGGGCGTCCTGGGGGATGTTTCTGCCGCAGGCCAGCCACTCGGCGATGAGCTGGTGGTACTTCTGCTCAGTCGCCGGGTCGTCATATCGTCCCAGATAAAATGTTTTGCCGCCAAGGCGAACAAAGCCTTGGCCGCTGCCTTTGTGCAGACACAGGGCCGGCACCTTTCCGGGGTTTTGGGGTGCCGGGGCCGCTTCGGTGGAGGTACTCATGCTGCCGCCTCCAAGCGCGTGTGTAGTACTACACACCTTGTCGCCTTGGTTACGGCTGCAAAACCGTTTGGAGCCTGTGACCGTACCTTACAGTAGACGCAGTATTTACATCTGACTTTGCATAAGAAGAGTCGAACCCCTAACCCTCGGTACAGATATTCGCGTCTGAGGCGAAAAAAACTCTGGCCGCTGCCTTTGTGCAGACATTTCCTGGGGTTCTGAGGTGCCGGGACCGCTTCGGTGGAGGTACTCATGCTGCCGTCTCCAAGCCGGTGTGTAGTACTACACACCTTTACGCCTTGGTTACGGCTGCAAAACCCTTTGGGGCCTGTGACTGTAACTTACAGTAGCCGCTGTATTTACATCTAACTACGCCTGAGAGGAGTCGAACCTCTAACCCTCGGTTCCGAAGACCGATGCTCTATCCATTGAGCTACAGGCGCAAATTCGCTTTGGGTTTTCCGCGGCACATGCGGCCGGAGAAACACAAGATCAACTTATTCTCTCCCATGGATGGGCAAAAGTCAATCAGCCGGCCGGCGGGCGCCGGGCATTGAGAGTAGGAAAGCCCGGGCACGTGGCCCGGGCTTGGGATTGATCTCTTTACGGAACGAGACTATTTCTCAGTCTTCTCGTCCGTCGTCTCCTCGGTCTTCTTGCCGCGTTTCCTGGGTTCGACGGCCTTGGTCGTCTCGACCAGTTGCAGGATGACCTGCGTGCCGTTGTCGCCGATGCGGTGATCGCTGATGCGGATGATGCGGGTGTACCCGCCGGGGCGCTGGGCGTAGCGCGGGGCCAACTCGTCGAAGAGTTTCTGGACGACGGTCTTGTCTTCCATCTCTTCCTCGACGTTGAACATCGCGCGGTCATGGCCGAGTTCGGCGATGATCAACCGCCGCGCGTGCAGCGTGCCCTTCTTGGCCGTAGTGATGAGCTTCTCGACGAAGCGGCGAAGCTCCTTGGCCTTTTGCTCGGTGGTGCGAATGGTTTCATGCTGCAGCAACGAGGCGGCCATATTCCGCCTCAAGGCCTTGCGGTGGGCGCTGTTGCGGCTTAGTTGTCTTCCCGATACACGATGACGCATTGTCTTGCCTTCCGCTAGTGTTACAGACGCAGTGCCTTACTCGCCGGCGCTGGAGCCTTCGTCGCCCATGGGGGGCAGGTTCATGCCCAGCGACAGACCCATCTCTTCGAGCTTTCGCTTCACTTCACGCAGCGAGGTCTTTCCAAAGCTGCGAATCTGGAGCAGTTCGGCCTCGGTGAGCCGGGCCAGCTGCCCGACCGTCTCAATCTTGGCCGCTTCCAGGCAGTTGTTGCTCCGCACCGACAGCTCCATCTCGTGCACGCTCATGTTGAGCTTGCGCTGCAGCTCGGCGTCGATCTCCTGCGGACCGGCCGACGGAGCCGACTCGACGATCTGCTCGCCCAGCTCGAAATACTGCACGAACGGGTTGAGGTGCTTTCGGAGGATCTTGGCGGCCTCGACCATCGCCATCTCGGGCGTGACGGTGCCGTTGGTCCAGATCTCCAGGACGAGCCGGTCATAGTTGACCTTCTGCCCGACGCGGGTGTCCTCGGTGCGGTATCTCACGCGGGTCACCGGCGAGAACGAGGCGTCGACGTAGATACGACCGAGTTCCTGGTCGGCATCGGGGTCGATCATCTCGTCGGCGGCCTGGTAGCCGCGGCCCTTCTGGATCACCAGTTCCATGTCCAGCGGGACGTTGTCGGTCAGCGTCAGCAGGTGGTGGTCGGCGTCGATGACTTCGATGGCCGGATCGGCCTCGATCATCCCGGCCGTGACCGGACCTTTGACTTCGCTGTGGATGCGGGCGATCTTGGCCTCATCAGAGTGGCTCTTGACGACAAGGCTCTTGATGTTCAGGACGATGTCGGTGACATCTTCCAGGACGCCCTTGATAGAGGTAAATTCGTGATCGGCCTTGGCGATCTTGATGCTCGTGACCGCGGCGCCTTCCAAGCTGCTGAGCAGGATGCGCCGCAGGGAGTTTCCGACCGTCGTTCCAAACCCGCGTTCAAACGGTTCGATCATGAACCGCCCGTACGTCGGCGTGGAAACGTTCTGATCGCTCAAGACCCGCGTGGGCAATTCCAGACCGCGCCACCTGACTCTCATTGATCCGTGCTCCTTCCGCCGAAAATTCGCGTTCCGGCTCCGCTATCGCCTGTCGTCTGCGTGCTTACTGGCTGCACAGCTCAACGATCAATTGTTCTTCCACCGGGATCATCACGTCGTCCCGCGTCGGCAGGGCGATGATGTCCGCTTCGAGTTTCGCCATATCCAGCTTGAGCCAGTTCTGCAGACCCGCCTCGCCCCGCACTTCCAGCGACTTGCGAATCAGCTTCTGGCTGTGGTCGCCGCCCTTGATGGTCAACCGGTCGCCCACCTTCACGAGGTAGCTGGGGATGTCCAGCTTGCGCCCGTTCACGTGCACGTGGCCGTGGGCGATCGCATGGCGGGCGGCAGAGCGCGAGAGGGCGAAGCCCAGCTTCTGTACCACGTTGTCCAGGCGGCGTTCGAGGATGCTCAGCAGGGCCGCGCCGGTATTTCCGCGCTGGCGTTCGGCCATGGCGAAATACTTGCGGAACTGCGCCTCGAAGACGCCGTAATAGCGTTTCACTTTCTGCTTTTCGCGCAGGCGCACGCCGTACTCGCTGCCGCGCCCGCGGCGCCAGCTGTGCTGGCCCGGAGGCATGTTGCGCCACTGTTTTTCCATGGCGCACTTGGCGGTTTCACAGCGAGTTCCCTTGAGCATCAGCTTGATGCCCTCGCGTCGGCACAACCTGCATGACGGTCCGGTGTAGCGTCCCATCGTTGACTAAGCTCCCTATCCTGAGCGCCGCAGCGCTTTAGACACGTCGTTTCTTACGCGGGCGGCAGCCGTTGTGAGGAATCGGCGTGACATCTTCGATCGAGATAATTCGTAACCCGGCCGCCTGCAGCGAGGTGACGGCGCTCTCGCGCCCGCTGCCGGGACCTTTGACTCGCACTTCCACTTCGTTGAGACCCATTTTGCGGGCCTTTCCGGCGGCCTGTTCGGCGGCGCGCTGGGCGGCGAAGGGCGTGCTCTTTCGCGAGCCCTTGAAGCCGACCGTCCCGGCCGACTCGGTCACCAGGACTTCGCCGTCCATGTCGGTGATGGTCACCAGCGTGTTGTTGAAGGTGGCCTTGACATGCACGATGCCCTTGGCGACGCTGCGCTTGGCCTTCTTGCTTTTCTTGGGGGCCGCGGTTTCCGCAGCCGCAGCCTCGGCGGGCGCCGCCGCGGCGGCCTGCTCGGGGGCCTGTTCTTTTGCCTGTTCCTTTGCCATGGTCTAGCGCATCTCCTTAACCGACTTCTTGCCGGCGACGGTCTTGCGGGGGCCCTTGCGGGTGCGGGCGTTGGTCTTGGTGCGCTGACCGCGGACGGGCAGCCCGCGGCGGTGGCGCAGGCCGCGGTAGCAGCCGATGTCGCGCAGGCGGGCAATGTGCTGCTGCACCTGGCGGCGCAACTGACCTTCGATCACGAAGTCGTTGTCGATCATCGCAGCGATCTTCGAGACCTCGTCCTCGGTCAGGTCCTTGGCCTTCTTGTTGACGTCGATCTGCAGTTTCGTGCAGATGTCCCGGGCGATCTTGGGACCGATCCCGTGAATGTACTGCAGCGAAACCAGCGTCGCTTTCTCGTTCGGAATGTCCACACCTGCCAAACGCGGCATACGTACTCCTTGGCGGGGCCTTTCCCGGCGCCGCCGAGCCAGGCCTTAACCCTGGCGCTGTTTATGCTTGGGGTTGCTGCAGATCACGCGCACCACGCCCTTGCGGCGCACGATGCGGCAATTCTCGCACATTCGTTTCACTGACGATTTCACTTTCATGATTAACCTCATGCCGGGCCCCCCGCCGCGGCTCGTCTTCCATCACTCCGCCGTCAACACCCGGCAGCCCGTGGCCGTCACGGCCAGCGTATCTTCAAAGTGAGCCGACGGTTTTCCGTCGCGCGTCACCACGGTCCAGCCATCCCGGGCGTACTGCACGCTACGCCGCCCCAGGTTCACCATCGGTTCCACGGCCAGCACCAGCCCCTCGACCAGCTCGATGTCCCGCCGCCGCAACTCGGCTGACGCAAAGTTGGGGACCTTGGGATCTTCCCACATCTGCTGGCCGATCCCGTGACCGACAAATTCCTGCACCACCGAGAACCCTTCGTCTTCGACGTACTGCTGCATGACCGCGGCCACTTCCGACCATTTCCGGCCGGGGCGGACCATCTCGCGGGCCATCGCCAGCGTGTTTCGCGTCACGTCCACCAGGCGCTGCACATCGGGGCCTACCGGCGGTACGACGAACGTCTCCGCCGCGTCGCCGCACCAGCCCTCCAGCCGCACGCCGAAGTCGATGCTGACGATGTCGCCGGCGCGGATGGCCCGCTGCGAAGGTATCCCGTGGACGACCTCGTCGTTGATCGAGGCGCAGATGTAGCCCGGAAAAGGGCCCGCCCCGTCTTTACCGGGCACGCCCTTGAAGAGGCCTTCCGCACCGGCCTCGCGCATGATCCGCTCGGCCTGGTCGTCCAGTTCTTTGGTTGTCACGCCCGGAGCGATTCGCTCGCCCAGAGCCTCAAGCACGCGCCGGACGATTCGTCCGGCCTGGCGCATCTTTTCGATCTGCTCAGGGGTCTTGAGCTTGATCGCCATGCGCACCTTCTTATACGTTTCCCAGCGATTCCAGAGCGCCCGTCAGGTCCGCCGTAACGTCCTTGACGTCCTGGTTGCCATCGATGGTCAGCACCGGCAGCCCGCCGCGGCCGCGATAGTAACCCATTACCGGTTCGGTCTGCTGGTGGTAGGCCGCCAGCCGTCTCTCGACCACCGGTTCGGTATCATCGGCCCGCTGCACCAGTTTGGCGCCGCAAGCGTCGCACTGCATGTCTTTCCTGGGCGGCATGAACTCGGTGTGGTACACCTTGTTGCACTGCGGGCAGCTTCGCCGCCCGACAATCCGCCGCACGATCGCACTATCGTCTGCCGTGATCTCGGCCACGCCGTCCAGCGGCGAGCGGGCCTTGGCCAGGGTCTCATCCAGCGCCTTGGCCTGGGCGACGGTCCGCGGGAATCCGTCCAGCAGCAGGCCCTGCTTGGAGTCGACGGCCGTAATGGCCTTGGCCATGATCTCGACGACCACGTCGTCGGGCACCAGTTGCCCGGCATCCATATATTTCGCCAGCGCCTTGCCCAGTTCCGAACCGGAAGACTTCTCGGCCCGGAAGATGTCGCCGCTGGACAAATGCTTCATTCCGTAGCGGTCGGCGAGGCGCTTGGCCTGCGTGCCTTTGCCGCTTCCGGGAGGACCCATCAACACGATCCTCATGAGTACGCTCCCTTGATGCGGGTGCTGCCGCCGAGGAAGCCGCCGTAATTTCGCATCACCAACTGGGCCTCGATGCGCTGCACGAGGTCCAGCGCCACCGAAACCATGATCAACAGACCCGTGCCGCCCAGGAACGCCGCGATCTGGTAGTCGATGCCCAGCACCGCCGCGAACGTCATCGGGATCACCGCGATCACGGCCAGGAAGGCCGCGCCGCAGTAGGTGATCCGCTCCATGACCTTCTCAAGATATTCGGCCGTGCGCTTGCCCGGCCGCATGCCGGGAATGAAGCTGCCGTAGTCTCGCAGTTGCTCGGCCATTTCCTTGGGCTTGAACTGCACGGTGGTCCAGAAGTAGGCAAAGAAAAATATCAGCGCCGTTTCCACCACGGCGTAGACGTAGCTGTGGCTTTCAAAGGCAGACGCCAACACCTGGAGGACGCCGCTTTGCGGCCATTTCTGCGCAATCGACTTCAAGATGATGCCCGGGAAGATCATCAGCGACGAGGCGAAGATGATGGGCATCACGCCGCCGTGGTTGACGCGCAGGGGCAGGTGCTGGCGCTGTCCGCCATAGACCCGCCGGCCGCGGGCGTGCTTGGCCTGCTGCACGGGGATACGCCGCTGGGCCTGGGTGATCAGGATCGCTCCGGCCACGACGAACACGAACGAGAAGATCAGGAACAGCAGGCGCATCAAGTCGATCTTGCCCGCAGCGGCGCCGGTGAGACTCAGGTCGGCCTGCGAGATGAGCATCTCGATGGCCTTGGGAAGGCGGGCGAGGATGCCGGCCATGATCAACAGGCTGATGCCGCTGCCGATGCCGTATTCATCGATTTGCTCGCCCAGCCACATCAGGAAGATCGTGCCAGCCGTCAGGCCGATCACGCCCATGATGAGAATGCTGTAGCTGCCGATATATTGCGGATACACCAGCGATTCATTGGTGCCCGAGCCCGGCGAGACCATGATGCGCATCCAGACGATCGCCTGGATCACGCACAGCAGCACCGTGCCGTAGCGGGTGTATTCCTGGATCTTCTTATAGCCGGCCGGGCCTTCCTTCTGCAACTTGGCCAGGCTCGGGACCACCGTGCCCAGAAGCTGCATGATAATCGAGGCCGAAATATAGGGCATGATGCCCAGGCCGAACAGCGTCGACTGGCTGAGGTTGCCGCCGGTGAGCATGCCGGCGATGGCCATGGCCTGGCCGTACATGCCCCCGCCGAGGGTCTTGGCCCACTCGGCCAGGGCTTCCTGGTTGAGACCCGGCAGGGGGACGTAGAACCCGATGCGGTAGATGCACAACAGGCCGATCGTGAAGGCGATCTTGCGAATCAGTTCAGGGATGGCGAAGATGTTCTCCATCACCTGGCGGATGCGCGACGCCGACCAGAGGAAGTAGTAGTATGCCGCGAAGACGCCCAGGCCAGCGACAACCTGCAGAATCGGGCTCACCAGCGCCCCGGCGCCAACCTGGCGCGAGAGCGACTGGACGATCGACTCGACCCCGCCGGCTATCAGCCAAATACCGGCTGCCGCCAGGACCAGTCCTACCGCCAATCTGAAGAGCTTGAATGCCATGGTACGTTCTTCTTGCCTGCCGAGTACTAGATTGTCTGCACCGTTCCGCCGGCTTGCGTTATCTTCTGCGCCGCGACGACCGAGAACTTCGAGGCCACGACGGTCAGCTTCTTCTTCAGCTCGCCACTACCCAGCACCTTCACGGGAAGGGTCGTATCATTGATGATCCCCGCCGCCACCAAGGCCGCCGCGTCGACCGTGGCGCCATCGTCGAACTGCTCCAGTAATTCGATGTTGACGACCCGGAAGTCCTTGCGGAACTCGGCGTTTGAGAACCCGCGCTTGGGGATTCGCTTGAGCATCGGGTTGGAGCCGCCCTCGAAGCCGAGGTTGAGCTTGTTGCCCGCTCGCGAGTAGTAGCCTTTGTGCCCACGGCAGCACGTGCCGCCGTGACCGCTGCCGTTGCCTCGCCCGAGGCGCTTGCGGCTCTTGTGCTTGCCGGCAGAATTCATGATATCGTCAAGTTTCACAGTTCCACTCCTCGCAGGGCCTTGATTGTCGCCTGCGTGCGCAGCTTCCGCAGCGCGTCCAGGCCGGCCTTGAGCAGGTTCTTCGGCGAAGTCGAACCGTAGGCCTTGGTCAGCACGTCGCTGATTCCCGCCAGTTCCAGCAGCGGGCGAATCTTCTTTCCGGCGATGACGCCGGTACCATCGGAAGCCGGAACCAGGACCACGCGGCTGGCGCCGCTGTGACCCCAGACTTCATGGGGGATGGTGCGGCCGTTGAGCGAGACGGTGAACATCGCCTTGCGGGCCTCGGCAATGGCCTTTTCAACGGCCTGGGGCACTTCGTTGGCCTTGCCGTACCCGATGCCGATCTGCCCTCGACGGTCGCCGACGACCACCAGGGCGGCAAAGCTGAACCGCCGCCCGCCCTTAACCACTTTGCTGCAGCGATAGATCTGGACGACGGAATCTTCCATTCCGCCTTCCATCTCGTCGCCGTAGCCACCTTGTCGTTTTTGGAACGCCACTAGGGTTGCTCCTGTGTGCTAGAACTCCAGCCCGCCCTTGCGAGCAGCGTCGGCCAGTTCTTTAATACGCCCGTGAAAGGCATAACCGTTGCGGTCGAATACGACCTTCTTGATGCCAGCCTGAACGGCCTTGGCCGCCAGGGCCGCCCCGACCACCTGGGCGGCCTTGCGGTTGCCGCCGATGGCCTGTTCGGCCAGCGCCTCTTCCAGGGAAGAGGCGGCCACCAGCGTGCTTCCGGCCGCGTCGTCGATCAACTGGGCGTAGATGTTCTTGTGGCTGCGGAAGACCGTCAGGCGGGGCCTGATGGCCGAACCGCTGACGATCTTGCGGACGTGACGCTTGCGCCGCTGCTGCCGAACGATCTTCTTCTTTATCGCCTTCATGATTGTCTATGCCTTGCTTGATGAATCCTCGGTAGCACAGGCTTTCCAGCCTGTGGCCTCGGTGGCACAGCCTTTCCAGGCCGTGACCGTCACAGGCTCGAAAGCCTGTGCCACCTGCTTTCCTATCCGCCGGCTCCGGCTCCGGCAAAGGCCTTGCCGACCTTGCGGCGAACACGTTCGCCGGCGTAACGGATGCCTTTGCCCTTGTAGGGTTCGGGCTTGCGGGCCTTGCGAACCCGGGCGGCGAACTCGCCGACCACCTGCTTATCCGGACCGCTGACGGTGACGCGGGCCGGCTCGTTGTCGCCGCGGGCCTGCGGGACCGTCACGTCCACCTTCAGACCCGCCGGCACGGGGAAGACCACCGGGTGGCTCTTGCCGCAATTGACCGTCAGCTTCCCGCCGGCCAGTTGCAGACCGTAACCTACGCCGTAGACTTCGAGGCTCTTGCTGTAACCCTTCGAGCAGCCTTCGACCATGTTGGCGATGAGACTGCGGGTCAGGCCGTGCAGCGCCCGCGAGAGCCGCTCGTCGTTGGCGCGGGCGACGGTGACGACCTTGGCCGCCTCGTCGATCGCCACTGACACTTCCGGCCGGTGCTCCCAGGCGAGTTTGCCCACCGGGCCCTCGACGCTGACGGTGCGCCCGGACAAGGCCACCTTGATGCCCTTGGGAATCGCTATTGGTTTCTTGCCTATGCGTGACATAACACTACTCGCTTAGCAGACGGTGCAGAGCACTTCGCCGCCGATTTTCTCGCTGCGACAGCGCCGATCACTCATCACGCCCTTGGAGGTCGAGACGATGGCGATCCCCAGACCGTTCATCGGCCGGGGCAGCTCGCCGACGCTGCTGTACACGCGGCGACCGGGTTTGCTGACGCGCTTGATTTCCGTGACGATTTCTTCGCCGTTGGGGCCGTACTTGAGGTACACCCGCAACAGACCCTGGGGGGTGCTGTCCTCGACGCGCTGAAAGTCGTCGATGTACCCTTCGTCCTTGAGCGTCTGGCAGACGCCCTGGCAGACGCCCGAGGCCTTGATGTTGGTGACTTTCTGCCCCGCCCGCAGAGCGTTGCGGATTCGGGTCAGCATGTCGGCTATCGGATCCTGAAGACTCATCTCGCGTTCCCTTTACCAGCTTGATTTCTTCATGCCCGGGATCTTGCCCTGGTGGGCTAGGCTCCGCAGGCAGATGCGGCAGATGCGGAACTTACGGTAGACCGCTCGGGGCCGGCCGCACAACTGACACCGCCGCACGATCCGCGTGCTGAACTTCGGCGGGCGCTTCGACTTTTCCACTTGTCCCTTGGTTGCCATCGGGTCAATCCCTTGTTACTGTTCTTCGGTGCGGAACGGCAGACCCAGCAGGCTCAACAGCGCCCGGGCCTCTTCGTCGGTCTTGGCCGAAGTGCTCATCGCGATATTCATGCCCTGTGTGAAGGTCAGCTTTGCCGGATCGATTTCCGGAAACACCGACTGTTCCACCAGGCCCATGTTGTAGTTGCCTCGCCCGTCGAAGGCCGAGGGGTTGAGCCCGCGGAAGTCCTTGACGCGCGGGATCGCCAGCGACACCAGGCGGTCGAGGAACTCCCACATCCGCTCGCGCCGCAGCGTGACCTTCAGGCCCACCTTCATGCCCTGGCGGAGCTTGAAGTTGCTGATCGACACCTTCGCCAGCGTCACCACCGGACGCTGACCCGTGATGTCGGCCAACTGCTGCAGCGCCGTGTCCAGGCGGGCCTGGTCGGTGCTGGCCTGGCCGATGCCCATCGACACCACGATCTTCTCAAGCCGAGGCACGGCCATGCGGTTCTTGTATCCGAACCGCTGGGTCAGTGCCCCAGCCACGTCTTGGCGATAATGTTCCAAAAGCCTTGGGCTCATCGTAACCACCTACTTGGACGACTTCTTGACAGCGCCGAGGGACTGCCCGCTCTTGCGGGTGACGCGGTCCTTGGCGCCATCGGAGTTAACGGTATATCCCACGCGCGTGGGCTGATTGGTCTTGGGATCGATCGGCAGGACGTTGGAAATGTGAATGGGCATTTCCTTCTGGATGCGTCCGCCCTTGGGGTGCTGGCGCGAGGGGCGCAGATGGCGGTAGACCCGATTGACGCCCTGCACGATCACGCGCTGGGACTCGGGCAGCACGCGCAGCACTTCGCCGCTCTTGCCGCGGTCGTCGCCGGCAATCACAGACACCATGTCGCCTTTTTTTACATGCAATGCCATCGCTCTACACCACCTCAGCCGCCAATGAGACGATCTTCATGAAGTTCTTTTCGCGCAGCTCGCGGGCCACGGCCCCGAAGATGCGCGTGCCTTTGGGGTTGCCTTCCTCGTCGATGAGCACGGCGGCGTTCTCGTCGAACTTGACGTAGCTGCCGTCGCTGCGGCGGACGGGGAACGTCGTGCGGACGATCACGCACCGCACCACGGTTCCGGCCTTGACGTCCGAGCCCGGCAGAGCCTTCTTCACCGAGCAGATAATCACGTCGCCCAGGCTGGCCGTGCGGCGGGTGAAACCTCCGCGCCGCGTCGAACCGCCCAGCACCTTGATGGTGCCTACCACCTGGGCGCCGCTGTTGTCGGCCACACTCATTCGTGTCTGTTGCTGAATCACGTCTGTTAACCTCGCCGCTACGATTGGGCCGCAGCGCTGCTGATGACGCGCACCAGGCGCCAACTCTTGGTCTTGCTCAGCCGCCGGCAGGGCACGATCTCAACCGTGTCGCCGACCTTGGCGGCGTTGGCAGGATCGTGGACGGCCAGCTTCGTGCGCCGCCGAACGTACTTGCCATACACCGGGTGGCGGACCATCATCTCCAGGATCACGCTGATGGTCTGCTTTCCGCTGATCGTCCGGACCTTGCCGGTCTTGACCGACTGCAGTACGGGATTGCTGGTTTGTTCAAGACTGGTCATGGCTACGCCTTGGCCTCCTGAGCGGCCCCGGCGGCGCCGAGCTCACGCTCCCGCTGCACCATCAGGATCCGCGCGATGTCCCGCTTGGCCTTGGTGACCAGGGTCGGGTCTTCCAGTTTTTCGGTGACGGCCTGGGCGTGCAGGTCGAACACGTGCCGTCGCAGGCGCGCCAGTTCCGTCTGGAGTTCTTCGCCGTTCAAAGCTCGAATATCGTTAATCTTCATGGTCGCGATCATCCTGCCTACATTCGCCGACGGTGAACCAGGCGGCAGCGGACGGGCATCTTGTGGGCAATGCGCCGCAACGCCGTCTTGGCCGTTTCCTCGTCCACGCCGCCGATCTCAAAAAGGATCGTTCCGGGCTTCACCCGCGCGACCCATTCTTTCGTTTCGCCTTTGCCCTTGCCCATGCGGGTTTCCAGCGGCTTGGCGCTGATGGGCTTGTCCGGGAAGACGCGGATGTACACCCGTCCCTCGCGGTGCAGGTAATGGGTGGCCGCGACGCGACCAGCCTCGAGCTGCCGCGCCGTCACCCAGCAGGTGTCCATGGACTGCACGCCCACGTCACCGAACGAGACGGTGTGCCCTCGGGTGGCCTTTCCCGTCATGGTCCCGCGCATCTGCTTGCGGTGCTTAATACGTTTAGGCATCAACGCCATGAGTACACCTGATCTTTATTCCTGGTCCTGCTTGGGTTGGTCCTGAGCGGGCGCCTCGCCCCGGCTCTGCTGTTCGCCGCCACGCTGCTCGCCGCCGCGGCCTTGGCCGGGGCCTCGCGGCCGCCCGCCACGCCCGCCGCCACCGCCGCCACCGCCGGGCCCGCCACCACCGGGGCGACGACGTCGTCGCATCCCGTCTTCGGCGCCGGGCTGGGGCTCCAGCGGAGCCTCGCCGAAGCGGCCGCGATACACCCACACCTTGACGCCGATGGCGCCATAGGTGGTGAAGCTGGTGGTGAAGCCGTAGTCCACGTCGGCGTCGAGGGTGTGCAGGGGAACGCTGCCCATCACCTTCGTCTCGCGACGGGCGATTTCAGCGCCGCCGAGACGTCCGCTGACGGCGATCTTGACGCCGCGGGCGCCGGCCTGCATGGTCTGCTCGGCCCGCTGCTTCATGGTGCGTCGGAAGCTGGCGCGGCGTCGGAGCTGGTCGCTGATCGCCTCGGCCACCAGCATCGCATCGAGGTCCGGCTGGCGGATCTCGACGATGTTGATGTTGACGCGGCGGTCGGTGAGCTCTTCCAGCGACTCTCGCAGCTTGTCGACCTCGGCGCCCTTGGGTCCGATGACCAGTCCGGGGCGGGCGGTCTTGAGGATAATCTTGACCTCTTCTCGCGTCCGCTCGATCTCGATGGAACTGATGCCGGCATACGGGGGCTGGCGGTTGAGCATCTTGTCGACGAACCGCCGCAGCCGCTCATCCTCGACCAGGAACTCGCCGTAGTTGCTCTTGGGAGCGAACCAGCGGCTCTTCCAGCCCAGGGTAATCCCGGTGCGGAATCCGGTTGGATTGACCTTCTGACCCATGCGTGCCTCGCCTTACCTTGCCGCCTG
Organism: Planctomycetaceae bacterium; assembly: GCA_021371965.1. The sequence continues at coordinate 10,429 of JAJFVE010000155.1, read as the reverse complement.
TGCGGCAGCGTGTTGCTCGACCGTCACGACAATGTGACTGGTGCGTTTGAGAATCGGATGCGCCCGCCCGCGATCCTTGGGCTGCCAACGCTTCATCGTCGGACCTTCGTCGATCCGCGCTTCCTGGACGAACAAGGCGTCGGTGTCGGCCTCGGCCTCGTTGGCGCTGGCGATGGCGCTGACCAGCACTTTTCGGATCATCACCGCCGCGCGGTGCGGCATGAACTCCAGGAGGTTCATGGCCTCCTGCACTTCGCGGCCGCGAATGACGTCGACGACCAGCCTGGCCTTTCGGGCGCTGATACGAGCGAATCGATGTTTTGCATTCCAAGCCATCTCACAACTCCGGGAGAATTACGCTTCCGCCGCAGCCGCTGCTGCTTCTTTGGCGCGGCCGCCGCTGTGCCCACGGAAGATACGCGTGGGGCTGAACTCGCCGAGCTTGTGCCCGACCATGTCCTCGGTCACGAAGACCTTGTTGAACGCCTTGCCGTTGTGCACCATGAACGTGCGCCCGATGAACTCGGGGACGATGGTGCACGAGCGAGCCCAGGTCTTGATGGGCTCGGTGTTGCCGCGGTCCAGAGCCTTCTGAACCTTGCCAAACAGCGTGGCGTCTACGTATGGACCTTTTTTCGCGCTTCGAGTCATCGCCGTCTATCTCGCAATCTAGAGAACCAGTTGCCCGTTTCGGACATTGCGCCGCCGGCGCAGAATCATCTTGCTCGTCGTCTTGCGGCGACGACGCGTCTTGCCGCCCTTGGACAGCTTGCCCGTGGGGCTGACCGGGTGACGCCCGCCGCTGCGACGGCCTTCGCCGCCGCCCATCGGGTGGGCCACCGGGTTCATCGCGCTGCCGCGGACCGTCGGGCGGATGCCCAGGTGACGTTTGCGGCCGGCCTTGCCGTAGCGAACGCCTTGGTGCTCGATGTTGCCCAGTTGCCCGATGGTGGCGCGGCACTGGACGTTCACCATTCGCATTTCGCCGCTGGGCAGGATCAGGTGGGCCATCTTGCCCTCGCGGGCCTGCAGGCGGGCGACGCCGCCGGCCGAGCGAACCATCTTGCCGCCCTGCCCGGGCTGCATCTCGATATTGTGCACTTCCAGGCCCAGGGGAATATTCGCCAGGGGCAGGCAGTTGCCCACTCGCGGCTCACTGGTGGGGCCGGAGTAAATCTTCGCCCCGACCTTGAGCCCCGCCGGGGCCAGGATGTACGTCACAGCAGCGTCTTCGTACTTGACCAAGGCGATGTTGCAGCTTCGGTTGGGATCGTACTCGATCGTCATGACCTCGGCAGCCTGGCCGTCGCGGTTGCGCTTGAAGTCGATGATGCGGTACATCCGTTTGTGCCCGCCGCCGTGGTGGCGGCAGGTGATGAAGCCCTGGTTGTTGCGCCCGCCGGTCTTCTTGGCCGGCACCAGCAGCGCCTTGGTCGGCGTCGTGCAGGTCACGTCCGAGTACGTATTGACCGAGCTGTTTCGTCGGCCGGCGGACGTTCGATTGTAAGTCTTGATAGCCATCGTCAGGTAATCCCGGTTTAGCTAGAACAGGTCGATGCGGTACTCGTCCTTCAGCACGACCACGGCCTTCTTCCAGTGGCGGGTGCGTCCGACGCGGAACTTCGTGCGGCGGGGCTTGCCCTTGCGGTTGGCGGTGCGCACTTCATCGACTTTCACGTTGTACAGGTGTTCCACGGCCTGGCGGATCTGCGCCTTGTTGGCCGTGGCTTCAACTTCAAACGCGTAGGCGTTTCTCGTCTCGCTCTGGTGGGTGCCCTTTTCGGTCACCAGCGGGCGGATGATCACACTGTGGATTTCGGTCTTCACGCCTGCTCCTCCCGGGTGGTCAGGGCGGTCATGGCCTCGACCGTCACCAGCATCTTCTGGCGGGTGGCCACGTCGAAGGCATTGAGCTCCTCGGCGATCCGGACGGTCAGGTCGGCAATGTTGCGGCTGGAGAGAAACAGCGAGGTGTCGCGCTGGGGAATCGTCAGAAGGCAGGAACGGTTGATCTGGAGGTTCTTGAGGACGCCGGCCATGGTCTTGGTGGAAGGCTTCTCAATGGCGAGGCCTTCGACCACCATGAGGTTGTTGCCCTGGATCTTGGCCAGGATGGCCGAGTCGAGGGCGGCCTTGCGCATCTGGCGGGGCAGCTTCTGGCGGTACTCGCGGGGTTGCTTGGCGAAGGCCACGCCGCCGCCTCGCATCACGTTGGTCCGCACGGCGCCGCGTCGGGCGTTGCCGGTGCCCTTCTGGCGATAGAGTTTGCGAGTCGAGCCGGCGACCATCCCGCGCGAGCGGGTGGCCACGGTGCCCTGGCGGCGATTGGCGTGATAGGCCACCACGGCCTGCTTGAGCAGCGCCGTATTGACGTGCCGGCCAAACAGCGCCTCGTCAATCTCCAGCGTGCGGGTCTTCTCGCCCTTCATGTTGTATACGGGTACTTCCAGCATGGTCGATTATCCAGTTCAGGCCGAAGCCGCCGCGGAGGTCTTGCTGGCGCGGAGGAACAGATATCCCCCGGCCGGTCCGGGCAGCGGTCCCTTGATCAATAGCAGGTTGTTTTCCTTGTCAATTCGGATGATGCGGTGGTTGCGGCTGGTGCACTGCACGCTGCCCATGTGACCGCCCATTCGCTTGCCTTTTTTGGGTTTGGGGCCGGTGCCGGCCTGCGTGGCGTGGGAGCAGATCGAGCCGGGGCTGCGGTGTTTGCGTTCGCAACCGTGGCTGGCGGGCATGCCTTTGAAGCCGTGACGGACCATCGGGCCCTGGTAGCCTTTGCCCTTGCTGGTGCCGATCACGTCGATCTTGGCGACGCCCTCGAAGACTTCCACCGTCAGCGTGGCGCCGGCGGCGACGTCGGCGTCGGCGGCGGTCATGCGGTATTCCTTCACGAAGCGCTTGGCCGTGGCGCCGGCCTTGGCGGCGTGACCGGCGGCGGGCTTGGTCTCGCGATGGTTCTTGAAGTCGTCGAAACCGATCTGGACGGCCTCATAGCCTTCGCGCTGGGCGTTCTTGATCTGCAGCACGCTGCAGGGCCCTGCCTGCACCACCGTCACCGGATGCAGCACGCCCTGGTCGTCGTAGACCTGGGTCATGCCGATTTTTCGTCCTAACAGTGCCGCTATCATGGTTATGCCTCAACTCGCGTGGACGCTTTCGAGCGTCACGTTATGCCTTGATTTTAATAAACACGCCGGCCGGGACCACCAGGCGGTTGAGCGCCTCGACGGTGCGAACGGTCGGCTCGTAAATGTCGATGATCCGCTTGTGCGTGCGCATCTCGAACTGCTCGCGGGATTTCTTGTCCACGTGCGGGCTGCGCAGCACCGTGTAGCGTTCGATGCGCGTCGGCAGCGGAACCGGACCACACACCCGAGCGCCGGTGCGCTCGGCGTGATCGACGATTTCCTTGGCCGAGGAATCCAGGGCCCGATGGTCGTATGCTTCCATCCGAATGCGTATCTTGTCATGAGCCATCGATCGCTTGCTCCAATGCCTTATCTACCGGCGCACCCGGACTGCTGTCGTAACCTTCCGGCGGCGGATGTTACCGACCAAGGTGCAGAGTCGTCTAAACTTACGCAAATTTCTGCCATTGTCAACTCGTTTATCTGGAAAATTATTTTTTCGTTAATAAGATTTCAAAATTTGGGCCGCCACGTTGGCCGGCACCGGCTGATACGTATGCGGTTCCATGGTCTGGCTCGCGCGCCCTTGCGTGAGCGACCGCAGCTGCGTGGCGTACCCGAACATTTCGGCCAGCGGGGCGAAGACCGTCAGAATGCGGAATTTTCCGCGCTGGGTCATCTCTTTGATTTCCGCGCGGCGGCGGTTGAGATCCGACGTCACCGCCCCGAGGAACTCTTCCGGAGTCATCACGCTCAACCGCATGATCGGCTCGAGAAAAACCGGATTGGCCTTGAGCACCGCGGCGTTGAACGCCATGGCGCCGGCCTGCTGGAAGGCGATGTCGCTGCTGTCGACGGGGTGATACTTGCCGTCGGTCAGCGACGCTCGCACGTTGAGCATCGGATAGCCCGCCAGCGGGCCGCTGCCCGAGGCATCCTTGACGCCCTTACCCACCGACGGAATATACTCGCGCGGAACGCTCCCGCCCTTGGTGGCGTCTTCAAACTCGATTGTCTCTTCGTGATCGCGCACTTCCCCGCCCAGGGGCTCGACCCGAACCACGGCCACGGCGTATTGCCCGTGCCCGCCGGTCTGGCGGATGAACCGCCCTTCGGCCTCGGCCGTGCCGAGAATCGTTTCTTTGTACGCCACCGACGGGCGCCCGACGCGAACCTTGAGGCCCATGTCGCGCGTGAGTTTGTGCGTGATGATTTCCAGGTGCAGCTCGCCCATTCCGGAGATGGTGGTCTGGCCGGTCTCGGCGTCGTAGCGATAGCTGAAGCTCGGATCTTCGCGCCGTAGCGTCTCCAGGGCCGTTCCCATCTTCTGCTTGTCGGCGTTGGTCTCGGGCTCGATCGACAGCGTGATGACCGGGTCGGGAAACTCGAGCTTCTCCAGCACGATGGGGTTCTTGGGATCGCAGAGCGTGTCGCCGGTGATGGAGTTCTTGAGCCCCACCAGGGCGACGATGTCGCCGGCGACGGCTTCGTCGCGGCGGATGCGCTGCTTGGCGTGCATCTCCCAGATGCGCGAGACAATCTCTTTGCGGTCCTGCGTGCTGTTGAGCACGCGCGTGCCGCTGGTGAGCGTGCCGCTGTAGATGCGGGCGAAGTTCAGGTCGCCGTGCTGGTCGGAGGTGATCTTGAACACCAACGCCGAGAACGCCTCGTCGGCCTCGGGCTTGCGGGTGACGGTTTCTTCGCCGCCGCGCATCGACGCCACGCCGGTTACCGGCGGCACGTCCATGGGGCTGGGCAGATAGTCCACCACGCCGTCGAGCAGCTTGCGCACGCCGATGTGCTGCAGCGCGCTGCCGCAGAAGACGGGGTGCAGTTTGCCCGCGACGGCGCCCTTGCGGACGGCGCGCTTGATTTCCTCTTCGCTGACGAACTGGTCATGGAGATATTTCTCCATGACTTGCTCGTCGAAGTCGGCGGCCTTTTCCAGCAAGTCGTGGCGGGCCTTCTCGACGGCGTCGTGATATTCGGCCGGGACGTCTTCCTCGCGGATATCGGTGGCGACGTCGGCCGGATCGTAGTAGTACGCTTTGCGGCGGATCAGGTCGATCTGCCCGGCGAAGGTGTCGCCCTCGCCGATGGGCAGTTGCATGACGATGGGGTTGCTGGGCAGGCGCGACACGATCTCGCCCATGACGCTTTCGAAATCGGCGCCGGCGCGGTCGAGCTTGTTGATGAAGCACAGGCGCGGGACGCGGTAGCGGTCGGCCTGGTGCCAGACCGTTTCGGTCTGCGCCTCGACGCCGCCGACGGCGCAGAACACGGCCACCGCCCCGTCAAGCACGCGCAGCGAGCGTTCGACTTCGATGGTGAAGTCGACGTGCCCGGGCGTGTCGATGAGGTTGATCGTGCAGTCGTTCCATTCCAGCGTCGTGGCCGCGGAGGTGATGGTGATGCCCCGCTCCTGCTCTTCGGGCAGGTAGTCCATGACCGCGGTGCCCTCGTGCACTTCGCCGATCTTGTGCGTGCGTCCGGCGAAGAAGAGGATCCGTTCGCTGACGGTGGTCTTGCCGGCATCGATGTGGGCCATGATGCCGATGTTTCTCAGTTGTCGCAGATCTTTAGCCATGTACTCTTTCAGCCATAACTCTTTCACGGAGCCCGGCGGCGATGCAATGATCGACGCGACAGGTTGCCCTGCGCGCGATAGATGCAGAGTCGATGCCGGAAAGCCCCAAGGGGACCGTTCCAAAGCACTGCCGCAGGTGGCGGCAGGCGCCGATCTTCAGGCAGATCGGCCCGGTTGTCCTATCTCATGCGGAGGCGGGTGACACAGCCTTTCCGGGCTGTGATTCTTTGACACAGACTGGAAAGCCTGTGCCACCGACCCGCTTGCCGGCTCTGCCGGCCGACGATCGTCCTGGAACCATCGTCGCCTTCTCTGAGCCCCGGCCTCGGGCGTCCTCTCTCAAGGTCCGTCCCAGCCGGGGTCGCCCGTCGCATGTCGGCCAGCGGTTCCAGGGGAACATCCGCCGGCGGCGGGCGATTCAACTAACACCGTTTAAGTGGCACAGCCTTTCCAGGCTGTTGGCCACGGACACAGGCTGGAAAAGCCTGTGCCCACCTGGTGTGTTAAACTCTCACTCAACCACAACTAACTATATTCTACCAGGCAAAGTGCGCGAAGGCCTTGTTCGCGTCGGCCATGCGATGCACGTTCTCGCGCGTCTGCATGGCGGCGCCTTCGCCGCGATACGCTGCCATCAGTTCGTCTGCCAGTCGCAGAGCGGTCGGCCGCCCCTTGCCGCCGCGGACCGCTTCGCGAATCCAGCGGATGCTCAGCGACAGTTGTCGTTTGGAGCTGACCTGCATGGGCACCTGGTAGTTGGCGCCGCCGACTCGCTTGGATCGCACTTCGATGCGCGGCTTGACGTTGTCCAGGGCCTTCTCGAACACCTCGATGGGCGGGGCGTCCTTGATCTTCTTGCCGATGTAGTCCATGGCGTCATAGAACATGCCTTGGGCGGTCGACTTCCTGCCGTCGAGCATGAAACAGTTGATGAACTTGCTGGCCAGCTTGCTCCCATAGCGGGGATCCGGGGCCAACTGCTTCGAAGACGCTGTGAATCGTTTGTATGCCATGGCTTATTTGGGCCTCTTCGCGCCATACTTGCTGCGGCTCTGGCGGCGGGCTTCCACGCCCAGGGAGTCCAGCGAACCGCGAACTATGTGGTACCGTACGCCAGGCAGGTCGCGAACGCGACCGCCGCGAACCAGCACGATGCTGTGTTCCTGGAGGTTGTGATCGACGCCGGGAATGTAGGCCGTCACTTCCTTGCCGTTGGAGAGCCTCACGCGGGCCACCTTGCGCAGCGCCGAGTTGGGCTTCTTGGGCGTGACGGTCTTGACCAGCAGACACACCCCGCGCTTCTGCGGGCAATGGTCCAGCGCCAGGTTCTTCTTCTTGGCCGACTGCTTTCGCCGCGGCCTCCGCACCAACTGGTTAATCGTCGGCATCTATCAAAACCTCGTGAACTCGTTAACTGGTTAACTCGTTAACTGGTTAATTCGCTAACCCGTTAACCTCTTTCTCTTCTCTACCGGCTACCAGCTACGGGCTACCGGCTACCGTTTTCTCAATCCTGCCCGGTCAACGCCTGCTGAACCGCGCGGGCGATCTCGTCCTGGCTCATGGCCGTGTCTTCCGGGCGGCCCGACAGCTCGGAGATATCCACCGCGCGTTTCATCCGCATCTCGAGATACGGGCGGAAGCTCGTGCCCGCCGGGATCAGGTGCCCGAGGATCACGTTTTCTTTCAGCCCGCGAAGCTCGTCGATGCGCCCGGCCAGCGACGCTTCCGTGAACACCTTGGTGCTCTCCTGGAAGCTGGCGGCCGAGAGGAAACTCTCGCTCTGCAGCGAGGCCTTGGTAATGCCCAGCAGCAGCGTCTTGGCCGTGGCCGGCCGGCACTTCTTGGTCTTGGCCGGCTGACCGCCGTTTTCCTTGGCGGCCGCGTTGGCCACCTCGACCTCTTCCCGCGCCACGGTCGTGTCGACGGCAAGCTTGGTGTCGCCGGCATCGACAATCTTCAGGCACGAGGCGAGTCGCTTATTCTCTCCGATAAACTGGAACTTGTCAACAACGTCTCCGGGAAGCAAATTACTGTCGCCGACGGTCTCGACCATGACCTTGCGGAGCATCTGGGCGAGAATGACCTCGACGTGCTTGTCGTTGATAGTCACGCCGCTGGTGCGGTAAACGGCCTGCACTTCACCCAGCAGGTATTGCTGCAGCGATTCTTCGCCGCGGATGGCGAGGATGTCGTGCAACACCAGCGGGCCTTCGGTCAGCGGGTCGCCGGCCTCGACGTAGTCGCTCGTGTGCACCAGCAGGTGCCGATCGTGCGGCACATGGTGCTCGCGCTCCATGCCCGACTCGCTGCGGACGATGATGGTCATCTTGCCGCGGCGCTTGTCGGTGCGCAGTTCCACGCGCCCGGAAATTTCCGCCATCGCCGCGGGGTCTTTCGGCTGACGCGCCTCGAACACTTCGGTCACGCGCGGCAGGCCGGCGGTGATGTCTTCGGTTCCGCTGACCTCGCGAGGCTGGCGGGCCAGCAGCTCGCCGGGGGCGACCTTCTGTCCTTCCTCGACCTCGATGCGGGCCTTGGCCGGCAGGTAGTGGAAGTCCAGCACCTTGCCGTCCTTGTCCTCGATGACGATTCGCGGGTGCATCTCGCCCTTATGCTCGATGACCACGTAGCGGCGGGCGCCGGCCTTTTCGCTCTCGACGCGGACCGTCTCGCCTTCCTCGACGTCCTGGAACTTCACCGCCCCGGCCGCCTCGGCCAGAATCGGCGTGCGGTGCGGGTCCCAGGCGACGAGCTGCTGGCCAATCTTGACCTTGTCGCCGTCCTTGACCAGGATCGTGGCGCCGTAGGGCACCTTGTACTTGTCGAGCTCGCGGTCCTTGTCGTCGATGATGGCCAGTTCGCCGTTGCGCTTCAGGGCGACGATGCGGCGCTCTTTGCCGCTGCCGGCCTCGACGGCGTTGAGCTCGCGGTACTGCACCGTGCCGCCGGCGGTGGCGACGACGTCCGACGCCACGACGGCGCGGGTGGCCACGCCGCCGGTGTGGAACGTCCGCATGGTCAACTGCGTGCCCGGCTCGCCGATCGACTGGGCGGCGATGATGCCCACGGCCATGCCTTCCTCGACCAGCGCCTGCGTCGAGAGGTCCAGACCGTAGCACTTGGCGCACAGTCCCAGCGGCGCGTCGCACATCAGCGGGCTGCGGACGCGGATGCTCTCCATGCCCAACTCTTCAATCTGGCGGGCCATGCTCTCGGTGATGACTTCGTTTTCCTTCACGATCGCCGTGTCGGTGATCGGGTTGACGATGTTCTCGCGGGCGATGCGCCCGACGATCACCTCGCGAAGCGGCACGTCGACCTGTTCGCCCTTGTAGATGGCGCTCTTGGGCACGCCGCGCTTGGTGCCGCAGTCGTGACCGGTGATCACCACGTTCTGAGCCACGTCGGCGAGTTTGCGCGTCAGGTAGCCCGAGTCGGCGGTCTTCAGCGCCGTGTCGGCCAGACCCTTGCGGGCGCCGTGCGTGGAGGAGAAATATTCCAGCACCGTCAGGCCTTCGCGGAAGTTGGCTTTGATGGGCGTCTCGATGATCTCGCCCGACGGCTTGGACATCAGGCCGCGCATGCCGGCGAGCTGGCGGATCTGGTCGATGTTGCCGCGGGCGTTGGAGTGGAACATCAGCCAGATCGGGTTGAGGTAGTTCGGGTCGTAGCTGCGCTTGTCGGTCTGCAAAGCCGTCAGCAGACTCTTGGTGACCTGCTCGCGGGCGTGAATCCAGATGTCGACGATCTGGTTGTTGCGCTCGCCCTCGGTGATGGCGTCGGCGTGGAAATCTTTCTCGATGGCATCGACGCGGACCTGCGCGTCATCGAGGATTTTCTTCTTCTCCTCGGGCACCTTCGCGTCGGTGATCCCGAACGACAGGCCTGCCAGCGTGGAGTACTTGAAGCCCAGTTCCTTCATGTCGTCGAGCAACTGCAGCGTCGCGGCGCGACCCATCACCTGGTAGCAGTCGCTGATGACGCGGTTGGCGCCCTTGGAACCCAGGGCGTAGTTGTAGAACGCCATCTGCGGCGGAAGGATGTCGTTGAAGATGCAGCGCCCGGCCGTGGTGATGATGCGCCGGTTCTCGGGCGTGTAGCGGCGATCGATGTCGATCACGTCGCAGTCGCGGTCCAGCCGCACGACCACCTTGGCCTGCATGCCGATGCGGCCAAGTTCGTAGGCGGTGATCGCGTCGTAGGGGCTGGCAAACATCGCATAATCGCCGGCCTTGCCGAACTTGATCTTCTTGACCGCATCGCTGACAAACGTGGCGCCCTGGTCGCTGGTGAGGTAGTAGCAGCCCAGGACGATGTCCTGCATGGGCATGGTGTTGGGCGCGCCGTTGCTGGGCGAGAAGATGTTGTTCGTCGACAACATCAGGCAGTGGGCTTCCGCCTGCGCCTCGACGGACAGGGGCAGGTGGACGGCCATCTGGTCGCCGTCGAAGTCGGCGTTGAAGCCTTTGCAGACCAGCGGGTGGATCTTCAGGGCGTTGCCCTCCACCAGCACCGGCTCGAAGGCCTGGATGCCCATGCGGTGCAGCGTCGGGGCGCGGTTGAGCAGGACCGGGTGCTGGTAGATGACTTCTTCCAGCACGTCCCAGATCTCGCGGTCGCGCCGCTCGAGCATGCGCTTGGCGCTCTTAATGGTGTCGGCCAGCCCGCGGTCCTTGAGCTTGCGGATGATAAAGGGCTGGAACAGTTC
>JAJFVE010000151.1 GCA_021371965.1 Planctomycetaceae bacterium | reverse complement strand
CTGCCGGCTTTGGACTGTCGGTAAAAGGCCACGGTGAAGTCCGCAGGTTCCAGGTCCCTGCCACGGCGGCAGGAAGCGTGTTGTACCTCGCCTGTGCCGAGCCCTCCATCCTGCCGGAACGCAAGCTGGTCGTATTCCGCTGCTCGGCCTGGATTATGATTATGGATATTGAGACCGGGCGGGCGGGGCGACTCGTCGAAGGCGACAGCATCGTCACGATGGCACCGGCGTTTGACTGGGCCAAACAGGCCCACAAGAGCACGACCGGCGCCGCATCCCAGTGAGCTCAATCGGAACTCAGTCGCCGTGGGGTTTAACCGTTCTCAGGCATTCTTCTCCGTGTCCTCCGCGCCTCCGTGGTGAATACTTTATCGTGCGAAGAAAACCACAGAGTTAACCATGTAATGAAAAGGCCAGGCATCCAGCAGGATTGGGTGGTATAAGGATCAGTTGTGCGTAAAGGATCGCTTATTCACCCATCTGAAGGAGGACTGGCCGTGTCGAATTGTATCATGGTAGGGTGTGATTTGCACCAGAAGACGTTGGTTCTCAGGTACGCGGTGGGCCGGGGTGCCATCGGGGCTCGGACGTTCGGCAATGACCGGTCGGGGCGTCGGGCGATGCTGACCTGGCTGGAGGGGGTACGGCGGCAGCGCCGCGCCCGCCGCATTCTCTTCGCATACGAAGCGTCCAGTGAAGGTTTCGGGCTCTACGACGAGTTGAGAGCGGCCGGGATGGAATGTCACGTCCTGGCCCCGACGCGGATTGCCAGATCGCCCAAGCACGCCCGGGGCAAGAACGACGGTCGCGACGCCGTCCAGTTGCTGGAACTGCTGCGGGCTCACGTTTTGGCCGGCAACGACCTGCCGACGGTCTGGGTTCCCGACCTGCAGACGCGTGACGATCGCGAGTTGATTCGCATGCGGCTGGACGTGGCTGACAAGCGGGTGGTGGCCAAGAATCAGATCCGGAGCCTGCTCAAACGCAACGAAATACGCCGGCCGGCGGGAATGGGTGAGGGCTGGACGAACCCATACTGGGGCTGGCTCCAGGCGCTAGCGAGCGGCCGCATCGAGGGACTGCGGGCAGGTGCCCAAATGGCGTTGTCGTCGCTGCTGCGGCAGATGGAAGCGGTCGAGGCTGAGCTCAAGACGCTCGACGCACAGGTGCTGGCGCTCTCGCGAGATCCGCGTTACGCCGCCGGCCTGGAATGCTTGCGAAAGATCAAGGGCGTGGCGACTCTTTCGGCCATGGTGTTCCTGACCGAGTTGGGCGACGTAGCCCGGTTTTCGAACCGCCGGCAGTTGGCGGCCTACCTGGGCCTGGTGCCCACGAGCAACGAGACCGGCGAGCGTCACGATTGCAAGGGCCATATTACGCGCCAGGGGCCCAGTCGCGTTCGCAAGGTGCTCTGCCAGTCGACGTGGTCGCTGATTCGGACGGACGGGCGGTTTCGCGAGGCCTACGACACCCTGGTGGCGAAGAATCCCAAGCGGCGCATGATCGCGGTGGTCGCAATCATGCGACGATTGGCCATCCTGATGTGGCACCGGGCCTGCGAGGCCGGCCCGCCCCAGGATCTTCGAGAGCAGCCACCGGGGGCGGCGGCGTGAGGCACCGCCCCCGATCGTGAAGCCGTCGGTTTGGGTATGTAAAGAATTCCTTTGAGGGAAAAAACCGGAAAGACCAGCGCGGAAGGCTATGCTTGATCCTGCATCGACCATCGAAGAGGCCGCGACCGTTCGTGTCATGGGCACTTACTCCCGTCACGGAGTTTGGTCCGGCCTCGGCGTTTCGGCTAACTGATTCTCTCCGATGATCCGGAGACGAACGAATAACAGACTGCACGTGGTCAATGCATCGCCCGATCCGCTGGACCATGGCCTTGACAAAACATTACATAACAGTCACAGTGACACACCCAAGCCGAGCAACCTAAACCCGACAAGCCACAGAGCCCTGCTGACCGGGACCCCACAGCTTGCACCGCTGACTCCAAACTACTCCAAACTCCAAACTACAAACTACAA
>JAJFVE010000128.1 GCA_021371965.1 Planctomycetaceae bacterium | reverse complement strand
CGGCGTCAAGCTGTGGTACATCGGCAACGAGTGTTACAAAGGATGGAGCGCCGAATCCTACGCCAAAGCCATCGACGAGTACGCCGCCGTGCTCAAGCGCGTCGACCCGAATATCACGATCATCGGCGACTGGAAGTTCGGACCCGAAACCGCGCACCGCTTCGATCAGGCCGTCCAGATCGCCCTGCGGTCCAAGCACCTCGACGTGCTGGAGATCCACGAGAAGTACGTCCTCGAGAAGCGGTTCGGCCTGACCAAGGACGGGTATAGCTCCACGTCAGCCAAAGGCTGGCAGAGCGAGGCGGGGCTCTATCACGGGCGGCTGGACTTCTACATCGAGAAGTTCTACGCGGAGATGGCAAAACACCGCCGGTCGGTCAAGCTGGCGTTCAACGAGTGGGCCGCCACGAACGAGACGCCGTACCTGACCGCCCTGACCAAGGCCGACTACCTCATCTCCATGTTCAAGCATCCGATCTTCTCGGCCTGCGACTGGACGACCAGCCGCCACGAGGGCGCGCCAATCCTCTTCGACTTCAAGACCAACACGCTCAAGGGTCTCGGGCCGGCGGCCGCAGTGTACGCCATGTTCGCCCAGGCCATGGGAGGTCGGCATCTGCCGATGACCAGCAGCGCCCAGAACGTCTATGGTTTCGCCGCTCGCTGCGGCGAGCAGGACGTGCAGGTCTATCTGCTCAACAAGCGATCCGAGGCCGTCGATGCCCGCATCGACCTGTCAGGCATCCCCTCGCGTCTCCTGCACGTCGAGACCGAATCGTTCGTAGAGCCGGGCAAGATCGTCAAAGCTCCGCCCCGGGACGTTGAATCCCCAGCCGCCCTGAAGATCCCCCTGCCGCCGCTGTCGTTCAATCGGATCGTCCTCGCTCCGCCCGCGCCCGCACCGAAAGAAGTTAAGAAGCCCTGACCGACAAGAGCGACAAGGCTCTGGGCTGCTAACCGGCTGACGGGAAAGCGGTACGCCCTATCCCACATTGTACTTCCTTGCACTTTGTTGTACTTTTCACAGCGGTTTCACGGATAGAGACGACGCGGGCGCAGGGCATGTATTTACCTAAGTCTTTTATATCAAAGGTGTTATATAAATACTCGCTATATTATCCGCGAGTGGCCGGCGCGCCCCGAATCCATTGAGACAGAGCGATGAGCTGGGGGGTGCCACGCACAACTCCGGTGTGCGTGTCCCCGAACCATGACGGCAGAGGGAGGCACGGAAACATGAACCCCTTTCTCGCCCCGTTCAATAATCTCTCTGGAACGAGGCACATCGGCACGCACAACGGGGTTGTGCGTGGCACCCGATCAAGACCCGTTCCGCTTACCCACGCCACCCACAGATTTGATCGGGAGAATGGGAGGGGCTTGATTTCCGGCTTCACCAGGCTTACTGTTGTTTGTATTGAAGGCGAATCCATCTATGGGCGTTGACGAACAGACAATTCAGGAAATCGTGCGACGGATTCTAGGCGTCACCCGCCCGGACAAGATTATCCTGTTCGGTTCTGCCGCCCGAGGGGAAATGACGCCCGACAGTGACGTGGATCTGCTCATCGTGGAAGGCGACACCCGCAACCAGCGCAGCGAGTACCTTGGCATCATCAAAGCCTTGTGGGATCTGCGCTACCCCTTCGACGTGCTCTTCATCGCCACCGACTGGTTTGAAGACAGCAAGGACATCGTCGGCGGCCTAGCCTATCCCGCCCACAAGTACGGCAGGGTGATCTATGACGCCGCTTGAAGAGTCGCGAATCAAGATCACCCGCGAGTGGCTCCTCAAGGCCGAAGCCGACATGGAACTGGTCGAGCACCTGATGGCAGAGGGAGCGATCTTTCCCAATGCAGTCACATTCCATTGCCAGCAGGCGGCCGAGAAGTATATCAAGGCCCTGCTCACGTGGTGGGAGATCGAGTTCCCCAAGACGCACGTCCTGGCGAAGTTGATCGCACTGGTTGAAACTCGCGATCCTGCTTTGGCTGCGGGAGTTTTGGATGCGGTGACTTTGACTCCCTATGGTGTCGAGCTTCGCTATCCAGGAGATCGCCCTGACGCCACTGCCGCCGAGGCGTCCGAGGCCGCCGGCATGGCCAACAAGGTGCGCGACGCGGTCTTGCCCTTACTCCCGTAGCGCCTGTGCCAGCACCAAGCCGGGTGCCACGCACAACTCCGTTGTGTGTGTCGGCGAACGCACGACGGCAGATGGAGGCACGGAAATACCAAGTCCCTTTCTCGCCCCGCTCAACGATCTCTGTGGTACAAGGCACATTGGCACGCACAACGGAGTTGTGCGTGGCACCCTCAAGACCTGTTCCGCTTACCCAGGCCACCCGCCCCTCCGCGCCCCCAGGACTGCACGAAATGTGTGCCAAACAGGACTAACGGAATCAGAAGAAGATCGCAAAGTGCAGCATGTAGAGCATGCCGGCTCCTGCCAGGATTCCGACCATTGCGATGGCGCGCAACCGGAGGCTGCCCAAGCAGTCCGGCAACCTGGCGACAACGTGGGGTACGATGAGAACGACAATCCCCAGCAGAATCAGAAGTCCGGCAAACACGTGGGCGAAAAGATTAGCCTTGGTGGGCGTCGGCAGGCGTTGCATTTGTGCCAGGGCTCGCACGGCGTCAGACCGTGGCCCACGTTCTGTGAACCAACCGTAAGCTTCGCCTTCCACCAGAGCAACCGCTCTAGGATCGTCTCGGCCAATATAGCCTAGCGATTCGATATCTCGCCGTTCCAAAGCCTCGTCCAAGACTGCGTGGCAATCGAGCCGCGCCAAGGCACGGACAATCCTCGGGTCTTGATTGCCTTCGGCCAGGAGGTTCAACAGTGGCGGTATGGCTCGCGGGTCCCCGCTGCTCCCGAGCCCATCGACCGCATAAGAGAGATCGCGACCTGGGCCTTTGAGCTTCGCGGCCAGTATCTCTATAGTTTTGAGATTCGCCAGTGCACCCAGCGTCTCAATGTTTCCGCTAGCATCACAGGAGACGACTTCATGCACTAGATTTCGTTCCAGCAGCTCATTCATGAGCCCGCTGGCCCTGCCTCGCTGCCCACGCAGGGGCCTTTTCCACTGCAAACCGTCCATCCGCATGGCGGGGCGGGTCTTCGCCGTCGCCGCCGCGTCCAGCATCAGGATCATCTCCTGCTTGCACAGAACCTCGCGGAACAGGCCCATGAGGTCCCGCAGGTAAGGGTCCTGCGCGGCCGTACAATCGGCCGTATGGCTCTTTTCGCCGACAGTGAGCGTCAACGTCTCCTTGGGGCGGTCCTCGATGCCTCTGCCCGCAGGAGGCGAAGACGTTGGATAGTTAAGGAATTTGCCGAGTCGGAAGAGCGCGCGGAAATATTCGACTTCGTCTTCAGCGACAGGAACTCGCGATGTAACGGGCGTGCGGCCCGGCGTGACGATCACCACCTGGCGCCCCTGGATCGTGACGCTATAGTTTCCCGGCGCATGCCCGCCCACACGGGCGTATCCCATCGTGACTTCCGCCGTGCCGGAGGTGGCCACAGCCTCCCCAGGCGCGGGCTGACCGAGCAACGGGAGCGCAAACATGGCAGTGAATAGGACGACGAGAAACGGCTTCATAGGTCTCTCCTCGGTAGATGGCGTTTCAGTTCAGGAATCCATCGATTCCCCACTTGGACGCGGCGGTTGGGAAAAAGTTCCGGTCAGTACTCGAACACCACCGCGGTGTGGCACTGGAGTCTTGGGATCGTCAGGCTGAGGGCTTCGGCCCCCGGCGTCGCCGCAAGCGGCGCCATGGACGGAACTTCATACACCCGCTTGATCTTTTCCGGCAGGCGGACGGTCAGGTTGACATTGGTCAGGGGGACGATGTCTTCGATGATCTCGCAGCGGCCTCGCTTCATCGGGGCGGCGTAGGTCAGGTGGGCTACGTAGCGGTTTTCGTGGGGTTGGTGGATGAGGGTCGCGCGGCCGGCGCTGGGCATCCGGGTTTCGAGCATCGGGCTCGTGTGCAGCAGTTTCAGGCAGTTGAGGAAGAGCTGGCGGTGCACCCGGGCGCCGTGGCGGTGGTATGCCGTGCCCAGGTCGTGCGCGGTAACGATCACGTTTTCCTTGCGCATCGCCGCGGGGTGGGCGGCCGGCTCGGTGCGGTTGGGCGTGTTCTGGTGCGAGCAATATTTCGCGTACGTGCGGTCGAAGTATGGCTCGTAGATTGCCGCCAGCGTCTCGGTGCCGGGCTTGGGGGCGAAGCGCGGGGCGGCTTCGTAGTTCAGGAATGGCGTGGCGGGCAGATCCTCTCCCACCGTAGCGGCGGCCTGCGTGTAGTCGTTAACGTAGGCCGCGGCGCCGAGATATTCGGCCCCGACGTCCAGCAGGCACTTTTCGCGCGAGGCGTCCAGTACGCCGGCGCCCATCGCCAGCACCTTGCCGCCGCGAGCGATGAAGGCGCTGACGATCCCGGCCGCAGCGTCATCCAGGCACGGCGCGCCGGGGATCACGAGCACGTCGATGCGGTCGTCGATCTTCGCGCCGGGGCGGATCATCTCGAACTCGGTCTGCGTTTCCAGCAGCATCGAGGCGGCGCCCTCGTCGGCCTCGCCGTTTTCGCTGTGCAGAAGCGCCAGGTTCGACACCGGCACGCCCGGCACGCCGTAGGCCTCGATCTTCTCGACGTACTCAAACGCGTGGCCGATGTTGGCGTACGTGGACAGGTCCATGTGCCCGTCGGGGTGCATCTGGTCCCCGAAGTTGCACCGCGCGCCGTTGGCGATCATGCACGCCGCTTCGTACTTCATCGCATCGCGGTGCTTGAAGCCGCCGAACTCGCCCCACATCGTGTGGAACTTGCCGCTCATCGCCACGACGGGACGGCCGACGTTGTGGAACAGCCTCGCTCGCAGCGGAAACTTGTTGTACCCGCCCCAAGTGGTGGGCAGGTCTTCCAGGTCGTTCTTGGAATTGTGCTGATAGAGGGCGTGCTTGTAGAGCCCGTTCATATTGGTGGCCGTGGTGCCGTTGAAGTAGATCGTCGCGCCGGGCTTGAGTTGCTCTACCAGGGCGGCCACCTTGCCCTGGTGCTCCAGCAGCGCGCCGATGCGCCAGGTCATCGCGGCAGCCTCGTTGGAGGCGTCGACGCCGGCGGCGGCCATGCCCGCCCGGCAGGCGTCGCAGTAGCATGCGTGGGTCATCGAGTAGATGTCCAGCCAGATCCCGTCGGTGGGATACATCCGGCAGACTTCCTCGACGTGGGCCATCACCTGGTGATGGTAAGGCCCCACCGGGCACAGCAGCGACCAGTTGACGATCGGCTTGGCGTCGTCCATCTTCACCTTGGCCGGATCGTACCCGCAGATGCTCCCGTCGGAGTTGCGATGAATCCACTCCGGATGCGCCAGCGCGTCGTTGGCCGACCAGCCGACGGTGATGTAGGTGGAGACTTTGACATCGATCTCATGGCAGGCCTCGATCTGAGCGCCCAGAAGGTCGTGCGAGAGCGTCGGGTGCATACGGCCGGCCTTGGTGGGGTAATAGCACCACGAGTGATGGCACTTGCCGAAGATGTTGATCAGGTTCACCCGCCCGAGCTTCAGGGCCTCCTGCCAGTTCTTCTTGTCGAACCTGCTGCCCACGGCAGGCATGTGCTCGGAGGTGTGGAAATCCAGATGCACCTGGCGGCATCGTTCATAGTCGCGCTGCTGGGAGCCGATGTTGGTTGCCATAAGTTCCTCAAAAGTGCGGCCTTTGCCGCAAGGGGGGGGCTTAATAGATCCTCGATCCTAGGTCCTTGATCCTAGGGAAAAACAAAGGCGATCACAATGCGCTGCTTCAGTTCCCCGAGGATCTAGGACCGAGGATATAGGATCTGCTTTCTATTTCTGTTGTGTCGCCGCTCGCGTGCTCGGCCGCGTCGTCGGGCGGGGCAGGAGGGTGAACTCATCGATCACTTCGCCGCCGACGGCTACCGTTTTGCCGGTGACCTTGTCGCCGTCGATGAAGACCTGCGTGACCATGTACTGGCCGGTGGGGTAGACCTTCTCGACGCCGGCCTTGACCAGCAGCGTCCCGCCGAGTTCCTTGCCTCGGGCGCCGTAGTACACGTCGCCGTCGACGGCTTCGCTGCGGCGGTTGAGGTAGTAGATCTGCGCTCCGGCCAGGGCCTGCGTGATGTAGCTCACGCCGTCGCGGAAGGTACGATAGTAGTTGTGCTCGTGCCCGGCGAAGACGGCGATCACGCCGTATTTGTCGCACAGGCGCGTGAAGTCGTTGGGCTGGCCCGGCACCTCGCGCGGGCGCTTCTGCCCGACGCTGTAGATCGGCTGGTGCTGCCAGATGAACAGGTGCTTGCCGGCCTTCTTGCCCTCGGCGAGCTGCTCTTCGAGCCATTTCATCTTGGCGGACTTTTCCCAGACGTTGGGCGCGCCGATCTGGATGAACCGAGCGTTGCGGAAGTCGAAGCTATAGTCCCACGCCGTGATGCCGTGGAAGGCCTTGTACATCCCCCATCCCTCGGCCGTGGCGAGCTCATGGTTGCCCACGCACGGCCACGTGGGATACTTGCGCATGAACGGCCCGGCCGTGCGCTCCAGGTCATCATACAGGCTCGTGTGGCCGGACTTGACCATGTCGCCGGTGGTCAGGGCGAAGGTCGGGGCCAGGCTGTCGGCCAGTTTGACCACGCCGGGGAAGAACTTGGAGTTCTTCGTGTCGCCGAAGACGATGAACGAGAACTTGTCGGCCGTGAGTTTTTTCTCGGCCTGCTCCGACAGCGGACGCGGGTCGTAAGGCTTGGCCGGCGGGAAGGCCCAGACCGCCGAGGCCAGAAGCACTGCCGCCAGGGCCGCTGTGACGCTGTGGATCGTTCGTGTTTTCATACTCGTTTTAACACGCGCCATGCGATTGCGGATTGCGGATTGCCGATTGCGGACTCCAATTGGAAATTGCAAATTGGAAATGGCAAATCGAGAATGGGCGTATGCGAAACATTCGAGCCGACCGCATTACGATACGCCCCGACGAAACCACGCATCTGTACATCCGCAACAAGGCCGCCCTCACCGGCGAGGCGGCAATGTACTACTTCGACCTGTACGCCATGTGGCAGGGGCAGGCGTCGGTGGACCTGGCCGCCGACGTGCAGGCCGCCGGGGAGTACCAGGTCGCCCTGTGCTGCTCGGTACCGGGAAAGCCTGCAGCGGTGCGCGTGACGGCCGGCAAAAGCGAGGTCGCCGGCACGGTCGCCAAGACCTGGGGCGTCTGGACGGGCGAGGACAAACGCGACTACAACTTCGAGCGCGTGACGCTCCCGGGCGCGCTGCGGCTGCGCGAGGGGCCCGTCACCATCAGCGTCCATGCGACCACCGGCAAGAAGCCCAAGTCCCTCAACGTCTCCTCGATCGAGTTGACGCCCGTGCGGGCGCAAAAGGCCTTGGCCGCGCGCGAGGCCGCCGCCCTGACCGAACGGCCCAGCCCGGCCTGGTTCTCGCAGCTCGGGTACGGGCTGATGTTTCACTGGCAGCCCGGCCGCAGCGACCTGAAGGGGCAGACCAAACCGTATGAGCAGATGGTGAACGATTTCGATGTGCGGCGCTGGGCCGACATGGTCGAGGACACGGGCGCACGCTACGTCTTCATCACGGCTAACCACGGCGAGCCGCACTTCCCCGCCCCGCTGAAGTTCTGGGAGAAGATCCACCCCGGCTGGACGACCCGCCGCGACCTGCTGGCCGAGATGAGCTACGAGCTCGAGCGTCGGAGCATGCGCATGTGCGCGTACCTCAACTGCCCGACGTTCGCCTCGCTGTCGACCTGCCGCAGCATGGAGCGGTACGTCGACCTGTGCTGCCGGATGTTCCAGGAAGTCGGCGAGCACTACGGCCCGCACCTCGGGGCGTACTGGCTCGACTCGTTCTATCAGCCCTACATCAAGTGGGGGCATCTGGACATCCACACGATTCTCAAGGCCGCCCGCGCGGGATGCAAAGATCGCATGATCGCCTTCAACCATTGGGCGTTCCCGGTGCCGACGCAGGCGCAGGATTTCTGGGCCGGCGAGGTCTTTCAGACGATCGGGGCCGCGCCCGATCGCAAACACTACCGCAGCGAAGACGGCGCCCAATTCGCCGCCGGCGCCGGCAAGGGCATCCTGTACCACGCCCTGTACAGCCCTGACTGCAACTGGGGCTGCGGAAAGATCGAAAATGGCAAGATCGTGGATAACCCGATCTGGAAAGCGGAGATGTTCGGCGGGCATATCAAGCAGTGCGTGCAGCGCGGCGCAGCGGTGACGCTGAACCTGGGTTGCCTGATGGACGGCAGCATCGCCCCGCAGACCGTGCGATGGATGCGCAAGATTCGCAAGATCGTGCGGGGGGATTAACCGCAAAGGTCGCAAAGGACGCAAAGGGCGGATGGGGTAAAAGCTTTACCGTGGTCGATGACGAACCTTCAGTTCGCCCGAAACCATGAAACAACCTTGCCACAAAGATTACAAAGGTTAGAAGATTCCTCATCCACATTCTTCGTGTTCTTCAAGAGCCTTTCCTTGTCCTCCACTGCCTTTGCGCCCTTTGCGACCTTTGCGGTGAACTATTCCTGAACAAGGCGTCGGCGCAAAAGAAAACGCCCCATCCATAATGGAGGAGGCGTTTCTTTAATGAGTAACAGTGATAGACCGTCTTAATCGCACGTCGCCGTGCGGTCGCCCCTTTCGGGACGAGGTTGTGCTGACACTTTGCCGGTGCAGATCGCTCTGCGTGGCGGAGGTAGTCCCTTTCGGGTTCCGCCGGGCGGCATCTAGATATCCTCTAGAAAGGAGGTGATCCAGCCGCAGGTTCCCCTACGGCTACCTTGTTACGACTTAGTCCCAGTCACCGATCTTACCTTAGGCACCCCTGAATCGGGGCGACTTCGGGTACTACCGGCTCCCATGACTTGACGGGCGGTGTGTACAAGGCTCAGGAACACATTCACCGTGGCATAGCTGATCCACGATTACTAGCGATTCCAACTTCATGGAGTCGAGTTGCAGACTCCAATCCGAACTGGGGCAAGCTTTTTCCGA
>JAJFVE010000116.1 GCA_021371965.1 Planctomycetaceae bacterium | reverse complement strand
GCCTCGCAAGCTCGGGCCGTCGTACCAACTAACCCAACATTATCGCGAGCCCGTGACCGCGCGCCGCGGCATCAGCGAGCAACTGCTTCACTTGTCGAAAATACGTCGTGTATTCGTCCTTCAGATCGCACTCCGGCTCGTTCCAGATTCCAGGGTAGATTCCTTGTGCGGTCATTGCATCAGCGTCGAACCGTGACCACAGTTGGTCGTCGGTGATGGCAGAGAGTTCCGTGTTGATCTGTCGTGTTTCATCAGGCGTGAACGATCGTGCAGGGCCGTATCCACCATCCGAACCGTCAACTTCAGTACCACCTGCCAGGACAAACGCGAGCGGCCCCATGGACTCCCAAGCGTCGCCGGAGAGCAAATAATGAAGTCCATGCCACGCCTTTTCAAGAGAGCATGAGGTGACATCCTGATTGCCATAGCGAGTTAGTTCACCGAAGAAGTCAGGGTCATTGTGCAGGCGGTCGAGGTCTGACGGAGTAACGGCGTAAACGTCACATACCATGCTCATCGGAGTTCGCTCGATCACACAAGGTTCTCTAGCCGCCACCATGTCCACAAGAACACCCCTAATGGCGGCCTCGCGCTAGATTGTAAACGACGCCTGATCGCAAGAGAAGACTAGGCCCCCACTCCTTCTCCCCATTTCGTGTATTTCGCGTCTTTCGTGGTTCTGTCCTCTTTTGCCCCGTGTTGTCCATCGGCACGATTGACGGTAAGCGAGAAAGGCCAGCGGCACGGCGGAGCGTGCCTGCTACTGTTCTTGATCGGCCGATCGGCATACCAGTTGCTTTCTCTCTTTCGTGGTTGGGTCGGGCACGACGAGTTCATGGTGCCCCAGTCGGCTCGATCCGGCCAATTGCGGCCGTTTTCGGGCGAAAATCGTCCGCCAGCGGTTAAACGGCGGAGGAGCGGGGCAGGGCAGGGCTGCAAGAACGTTCCGACAAGGCCGCAAAGTAGTGTGCATTTTTTGCAGGGCACCGGAAGCGTGGTGGCCGCGGAGTCGCAGAAACGACAAACGGCCGCCCAAACATCGGAGGGTGTTGAGATGACGAACCACTGGACAATGACCATGGCGTTGGCGGCGCTGCTGGCGTTCGGAACCACCGCACTGGCCGCCGAAGAGAAAGCCACCAAGGCCAACGAACCGGCACAAGCCAAGACCGCCGCGGACCAAGACGCGCCGACGGTCGCCCAATTGCAGGCCCGACTGCACCACACAATGGCCGCCTTGATCGAGGCGCGTTCCGCGGAGGAACCCGATCAGGCCCAGATCGACAAGCTCACCCGGCGCGTCCAATCGCTGCGTCAACAGATCTTCGCCAAGGGGCCGGACGTCGGTGCTCCTTGCCCCTGGGGCGGACCGGGCCTGGGGCTGGGTCGCGGCGCTGGGTATGGTTGGGGACGAGGCTACGGCCCAGGCGCCGGCATGGGCCGAGGTCCCGGCTATGGACGGGGGGCGGGCTGGGGCGCTGCGCACGGCTACCCCGAACGGGGCTTCATCGACCAGGACGAGGACGGCGTCTGCGACAACTACGAGCTTCGCCGGTATCGCTAAATGAGCTTGCATGACCTGGGAAGAGCTGCGATTCCCCCTGATGGGTTTTGACGATCAAGATCCCGCAAGGCCATTTGACTCTTGGCAGAACTCGTACCTCTGTCACAATAGTAATAGTGTCGTAACCTTCCTTTGGCGGCGGCCCGAGCGGTAGCCGCCAAAGGGTTTCTCTCCTGATGACGAATCCCCATGCGTTGGCAGCATCCAATCGTCGGCGTGCTTCTCATGCTAGCCGTTTGGGCGGCGCTGGCCGCCTGGCAGTATGATGAGTACGGTCGCGAGTGCCAATTGGCCCGGGAAACGGTCCAGCGCCAGGCCGACTCGATCCAGAGTGCCCTGGTCGGCGGCATCCGATCACATCGCCGGCTCGGGCGTTTCTTCCAAGATCAGCTGCAAGGGTCGCTCGACGAACTGGTCGCGTCCAAAGACATCCTGGCCGTGGCCCTGACCGCGGACGATGGCCAGACGGTTCTTTCCGCCGGACAAACCAAGCTCCTGCCCAACCCATCCGCGATGGCCGCCGGGGCCTTTTGG